>JAGHAO010000085.1 GCA_021161495.1 Caldisericaceae bacterium
CAAAATAGACAAAAAAACTCTTGTAAAGGAAACAATATATGCATTAATAGCGGGTTTAGTGGGGATTGTTTTTGTCTCAATTTTTACACACAATTGGAACTTTGTTTCTTTAATAAAGTCGTTCAACCCTAAATTTTTAGGGTTTGCCTTCCTATTGATGCTTCTTGACTGGCTCATTGAGGCTTACGTCCTCAAACTTATAGCCAAAATGCTTGATTATGATATTCCTTTCAAAGACTGCCTGAATGTTTTTCTCGTGGGAGGGTTTTTCTCCAGAATAACCCCGTTCTCCGGAGGCGGAGGAGAACCATTCCAAATTTATTTGCTCACAAAAAACAATAAGGTAAAGCCGGGGGATTCAACGGCAATTGTCGCAATAAAGACATTCATAGGAACATTTACAAGAATAACAATATTTTTGCTGCTTCCGCTGTGGCTTGCAATTGCAAAACCCCACTGGCATTTGCATAGAAGCATTAACATTCTAATTGACACCGGAATAGCCCTCTCCCTTGTATTCTTTGCCGTATTTATATTCGCCGTAGTTCGCCCGGATATAATAGGCAGATGGATTGAATCCT
The DNA here is from genome assembly GCA_021161495.1 of Caldisericaceae bacterium. GTDB lineage: Bacteria > Caldisericota > Caldisericia > Caldisericales > Caldisericaceae > AUK232. The sequence goes on from JAGHAO010000085.1 coordinate 582, forward strand.
TAACAAGGAAGAAATTTTTCAGAAGAATTATTCCCAAAAATAAAATTGAATCAACGGTAAACCAAATTCACAAGATAATAACGGATTTTGAAAAAGCAAGAAACAAAATATTCTCCGCAAAAAAAGATGAAGTAATTTTTACGTTTGTTTTGAGCTTTATTTCCTGGGGAATGGTGCTTTTCACTCCGGTTTTATTGATGAGGGGACTCGGGATAATGTCACCGTGGCCTGAAATTGTGATCACCGCACTTGTTTTTTACATTGCATCCGCTTATATACCCACTCCCGGCGGAAGCGGAACAGCAGAGGTCGGAATCCTTGCACTCTTCGCAGGTTTAATTCCGCAACCTTTAATCGGGGTTTTTATCATAATGTGGCGGTTGTTTACGCACTATTCATTGATTATCTTCGGCGGAATATTTACGTTGAAAGATTTTGTAGGAAAGAAAAAAGAAAAGAAATAGATTTACACTCCCGAGTAAAGACGCTCTCCCAAAAACCGCGGAAGCCCATTCTCTACTATTAAATCATACACTTTATCTATATCGTATTGGTATCTTTTGATTTCAACGGATTTTTCATCCGTATCGAAAATGCAAAAACCTCCTGCGGGGTTTCCGTCTCTCGGCTGCCCCACACTCCCTACATTGATGAGATATTTCTCATTTTCTTTAAGATTTAAAGTGCATCCGGAAATCCCCGGAATGTAATCGATAATGCCCGATTCTCTTTGGATAAAACAACCTGCTACATGAGAATGGCCGAAAAAACCGATTTGCGTTTTCATATTTTTAAAGCTTATTTCGGAGTCCGCAGGCATAAGAATATATGAAAAAGGATCTTCCTTATCAAGCGCACCGTGAAAAACGGTAAAATTCTTTTCTTCTATGAACATAGGGAGAGATTTTAGATATGTTTTGGATGTCTCCAACAGGTGCTCTCTCGTCCATTGAACGGCAAGTTTTGCGTATGCATTAAACCGGAAATCCATTTCCGGATGGTTAACCGCATAATCGTGATTACCGAAAACAGACCGAATGTTATGCTCCAAAAAAGTTTTGACACATTCCTCGGGATTAGGCCCGTAGCCTACAATGTCGCCTGCGGAATAAATAAGATCCGCATTCAAATTTTTTATTTGTTTGAGCGCCTCATTTAAAGACGTTAAGTTTCCGTGAACATCAGAGATAAAAGCAATTTTCATAAAGTCTCCCCTTAAAAAAAGTGGTGCCGAGGGACGGAATTGAACCGCCGACACGGGGATTTTCAGTCCCCTGCTCTACCGACTGAGCTACCTCGGCAAAACTGGTGGGCGAAAGAGGATTCGAACCTCTGACTTCTTGCGTGTAAGGCAAGCGTTCTACCGCTGAACTATCCGCCCAAAAAAGTGGTGCCGGGAGTGGGACTTGAACCCACACGTGTCTCCACATGCGCCCCTTAAACGCACGCGTCTGCCAATTCCGCCATCCCGGCACTTCTCTTACTAACTAAAACACTTTAAATATTGCAAGAAATAGTGAAGTAAGAACAAATGCGATAGAAAATATCGTTGCCAACCTATCAAGAAGTCGGTCTTTGGGGCTCTTTGTATGAAATACGGTTGCTCCACCTGAAATTGCTCCTAAGCCCGCTCCTTTGGGACTCATAAACAAAATCGATAGAGTTGCCCCTAATGCAAAAATTAAATCTAACCCAATTATTATAATTGCTCCTCTTGTCATCTCATTTAACCTCGCTTACGTTCATATTATACGAATTTCGATTTTTATTTCAAGGGTTTTACTAAACTTTTTTTATTTATCTTCCAACACATCTATTGCCGGCAAAGAATGCCCCTCAAGGAACTTCAAGAAAGCACCGCCACCGGTGGATACATGTGTGATCTTTTTATCCGCACCGAATTTCCTTAAAGCAGCAGCTGTTTCACCGCCACCTGCAACCGCAGTAATTCCTTTGAGTTCTCCCAAATATTCCGCAATTGCATAAGTGCCCTTTGCGAATTTTTCAATTTCAAATACACCAAGCGGGCCGTTCCAAACAATCATTTTTGCCGTTGAAAGGATCTTTTTAAAATTCTCGATAGTTTTGGGCCCGATATCTACACCGATACCGTCCTTCGGAATCTCCTCAATATCCACAACCTTAGAAGGTGCCGTTTCTTTTACTTCCGGAACGGATACAACGTCCGCAGGTAGAATCACTTTAATATTACGTTTCTTTGCTTCTTCGAGGAGTTCCTTGGCAAACGGTATTTTTTCATCTTCGCAAAGCGAATAACCTATTTTATAGCCTTTTGCCTTGAGGAATGTAAAGCACATTCCTCCGCCGATAAGAAACGCATCCACTTTATCCATTAAGTTCTGTATTACACCTATTTTATCGGAAACTTTTGCTCCTCCTAAAATTGCCACATACGGATGTTCGGGTGCAGTGAGAATTTTTGTGAGAGACTCAATCTCTTTTTCCATTAAGAATCCTGCAACCGCGGGAAGATACGCAGCCACGCCAACGGTAGATGCTGCGACCCTGTGCGCAGTTGCAAAAGCATCATCTACGTAGAGTTCTCCCAAAGACGCAAGTTCTTTTGCAAATTCGGGGTCGTTTTCTTTCTCTCCCTTATGAAATCTGAGATTTTCGAGAAGAATAATATTACCGTCATTCATAGAGAAAACTTCTTTTTTAACTTCTTCTCCTATACAATCATCAAGTTTTTTTACATTTAATCCCGAAATCTCGGAGAGTTTTTTCGCCACGGGATCCATACGCAAGCTTTCCACAACTTTTCCTTTCGGCCTTCCGAGATGGCTCATCAAAATTACCTTTGCTTGGTGTTCCACAAGATAATTAATTGTAGGCAAAGCAGCCCTGATTCTGAAATCGTCCAGAACCTTCCCGTCGGGACTTAACGGGACATTAAAATCCACCCTCACTAAAACTCTTTTATGCGAAACTTCAACATCCTTTATAGTTTTTTTGCTCATCTGCACCCTCCGTCCTTATCTCAAATTAAAATCCGGCTTTTTCGGAAAGAAGTTTTGCAAGGTCAACAACCCTGCAAGAATAACCCCATTCGTTATCATACCAACTTACCACGTGGGCAAGTTTTTCACCGATAACTTTCGTGGAAAGCGCATCGATAATTCCGGAATACGTAGTTCCTTTATAATCAGAAGAAACAA
>JAGHAO010000158.1 GCA_021161495.1 Caldisericaceae bacterium
GTATATAAGAAAACTCATTCAGAAGAATAAAAACGGTAAAAAGAGAATATACCTTCAACTTGTAAAATCATACAGGGAAGGCGGTAAGGTAAAGCAGAAACTGATAGCAAACTTAGAACGCATTGATACCCTTATTGAGAATGGTGACATAGAAACATTGATAAAGAACCTCTCACGAATCATTGAAGAAGAAAAAGGCAAACAGTATATAGACGTAACAAGGGAACTATTCTGCAATGACGTATATGAATACGGAATGCAGTATGTCCTCAAATGGTTATGGAACAAGACAGGGTTAAAAAGAATTCTCATTGAAGAGTTTGAAAAGATAAAAGGAGAAGAAAGGGCAAAGATAGAAGCGGAAGCAATCTTTGAAATGGCATTGAACAGGCTGACAGAACCCGCATCCAAACTTTCCGTATTCAATGATTGGAGAAACAGATACTACCTGAAAGAGGAAGAAGAGAAACTCTCAAAACCATTGGAACTTCACGATTACTACAGGGCAATGGATACCCTCTCGGATACACTCGAAGAAATTGAAGAATCACTATTCTACGAAAGAAAGAATCTCTTCAGCAATATGGAGGTTGTATTCTTTGACACGACAAGCACATATTTTGAAGGAGAAGGGAGAAAAGAAGAAGATTTACTGAGATACGGACATTCGAAAGACCACAGAGGTGACAGAAAACAGGTTGTTATCTCTCTTGTAATAGATCAGCACAGAATACCGATAACCCATAAGGTATGGGAAGGAAACACGGTTGATAAAAAGGCATTCTCCCTTGAAACTGAGAAACTGAAGAAAAGATTCGGTGTAACCCGTGCAATCCTTGTTGCAGACAGAGGATGCATAAGCAGAAAGATCATCTCTTCCATAGAAGAGAATAACCTTGAATACATAGTGGGTATGAAAATGAACCTTAACGATGTAAGGGAAGTGCTTAATGACGATAATGACAACGGAGATGAATTTTCCGAAGTAGAACCGAATCTATATGTAAAAGAAGTGGAACTGAGAGGAAGAAGATACATAGTATGCTTTAATCCGGAAGAAGCAGCATATGAGGAAGAAGAGATAGAACAAATTGTTGAACATATAAAGGAAAGAACAAATGTGAAGAACTTTATTCCTAACAGGGCAATAAAGAAACTCATAAAACTCGAATCAAACAAGATAACCGTAAACGAAGAAAAGGTAAGAGAACTCAAAAGATATGCAGGTAAATGGGTACTTCTCACAAATACGAATTTGGATAAGGAAGAGATTGCAACAAGATATAAGGAACTGTGGAAGATAGAAGACAGTTTTGAAACAATGAAGACATTCTTCAAACTGAGGCCCGTTTACCATTATACGGAAAGAAGAATAAAGGCACATATCGCACTTCTGTTTCTTGCATTGTATTCGGAAAGAATGTTGGAAAACCTCTTGGGAAACAATCTGAACTTCAGAGGAATAAAAAATGCACTGACTTCCTTGAAACTCATTCGGATAAAAACAAACTCTTCCCAATACCTTATAAGAACGGAACTGAAAGAAGAAACAAAACAGATCATCAGAACTCTTAAGATGCAATTTCCAAAGAGATTAATAAAACTCTAAACTCTGATATATACTCTAATATATCTTATTTTCTTCTCAAAACAGATGTAGTGGATACGCCTTGGTATTAAAATGGCAATAATTACTGATTAATACTGAATTTCTATGAATATCAGTTGGCAAAGTCGAGTTAAAGAAGGACAATTTTGAAATAACCCCCATAGGCTTTTACCTATGGGGGTATATATAGAAAGTTATGGCAGAATCTTTTAAATGAGCCTGATAATTTTCTTTGCTTGTGGAATTTTTTTAGGACTCATACTAAGTTCGTCAATCCCCATTTTTACAAGTACCTTTATTGCTTCTGGCTCTCCTGCCAATTCTCCGCACATCCCCGTCCATTTCCCTTTTTTGTGTGATGCATCTATGGTTGCTTTAATGAGTTTTAACATTGCTGGATGTAAAGGTTTGTATAGATAGTTCAAATTTTGATTTGTTCTGTCGGCTGCAAAGGTATATTGGGTGAGATCATTTGTCCCTATGCTGAAGAAGTCCACATAATCTGCAAGTTCCTCTGCGTTGAGTGCTGCAGACGGAATTTCAACCATAATTCCCACTTCTATATCTTTGTCAAATGATATTCCTTTTTTACTCAGTTCTGTTTTTGCTTCATTCAAGATCTTGTTTGCTTCTTCAATCTCTTCTTTCACTGCAATCATCGGGTACATTATCTTTGCCTTGCCGTATATACTTGCACGTAAAATTGCTCTAAGCTGCGTTTTAAACAGATCCGTTCTTTTTAAACAGAGTCTTATCGCCCTTACGCCCAAAAAAGGATTAAGTTCTTTATCAAGGTCGAGATAGGGTATTTGTTTGTCTCCTCCTATGTCCAAGGTACGTATAATAACGGGTTTGCCTTTGAACTTTTCCAAAACTGTTTTATATGCTTGAAACTGCTCATCCTCTGTTGGCGGGCTTTGTCTGTCAAGAAATAAAAACTCCGTCCTGAAGAGCCCTACTCCCTCAGCTCCTTCCCGAAGTGCGATATCCGCATCTTCAACTTTTCCTATATTGGCGGATACTTCTATTCTTCTTCCTTCTTTCGTTACAGCATTTAGAAATTTTGTTTTTTCCAACTCTTCCATTTCCAGTTGTAATTTTTCTTTCTTTTTTCTGTAATATTCCAACGTTTCCCCATCCGGTCGGATTATTACAACCCCTTCATTTCCATCCAGAACTATCATATCTCCTTTTTCTACTTTTTTCGTTATTTCTTTAACACCCACTACCGCCGGAATTCCCAGCGCTTCCGCAAGAATGGCTGTGTGAGAAGTTGCTCCGCCCGTTTCCGTTACGAATCCTAAAACGTTTTCTTTATCCAAACTTGCTGTGTCTGAAGGCGTAAGATCCTTTGCAACAACAATGGCGGGATACGGAAGAGTAGAGAGGCTCGGTTTTTGTTTGTGTAAAATAATTCTTATAAGTCTTTCTGCTACATCTCTTATATCCTTTGCCCTTGCTTTGAAATACGGGTTTTTCATTTGTTCCAGTTGGACAGCATTTTCCTCAAATGCTTTTTCTATGGCTGCTTGTACGGAAAATCCTTGTTGCATTAATTTATTAATCTTTTCTGTTATAGTGGGGTCATCAAGGAAAAGGAGGTGTGCCTGGAAAATTTCCGCTTCTTTCTTTGCGTTCTCTTTTGTCTTTTCGTATAATTTCTCTATCTCATTCTTTGCCTCTCTTACAGTTCTTTTGAATATTCTTTTTTTCTCCTCGATAGACACAGAGTCTTTTTCGTTAATATCTATTTTTAACTCCTCTGTAATATAGAGAAATGCTTTTCCTATTGATATTCCTTGTGAAGCACCAATTCCTTTGAGTTTTTCCATTATTCCTCTCCGAAATTACTCCCTATTAATTGGGTAAGTGCCTGCATTGCTGCTTCTTCGTCCTCTCCTTCGATTTCGATAGTAATATGAGCACCCTTTTCTGCACCAAGAGAAAGTATTCCAAGTATGCTTTTTGCATTCACCTTATTTCCGTCTTTTTCCACGGTAATGTTTGATTTGAACTTATTTGCAGTCTGTACAAAAAGAGATGCGGGACGAGCATGTAAGCCAACTTTGTTTTGTATGATAAAATCTTTTTTCAACATAGATCCTCCTTAAGACCCTGCTTTATCCGCAAGTAATTTTGCAAGATCTACTACTCTGCAAGAATAACCCCATTCGTTATCATACCAACTTACCACGTGGGCAAGTTTTTCACCGATAACTTTCGTGGAAAGCGCATCGATAATTCCGGAATACGTAGTTCCTTTATAATCAGAAGAAACAA
>JAGHAO010000173.1 GCA_021161495.1 Caldisericaceae bacterium
GATTTCTTGAAGGTGGCTATCGAGAAATTGGGAATTCGAAATGTCGCTCTTTTGCAATGCGAGGCGGAAAATCTGCCGAGAAGATTGAAGGACATAAAAGTCGATGTTGTTTGCGCACGTGCCGTATCAAGAATAAAAAATATATTAACCTGGGCAAACCCCATTTTACGGTGTGACGGAAAAGTTGTGTTAGGAAAAGGCAAAGAAATAGAAAAAGAAATTAAAGACGCAAGCGAACTTCCTTTTATTTTGCAGGAAATAAAGAACACGCCTTTCGGCCATATTGTTGTGTACGCAAAATATTGTGAAAAATAAAGGGCGCTTTGTTGCGCCCTTTTGCAAACCCTAAATTATTTTTTCTATCTTTCGGTGCTCCTTTAATGCTGCTTCCTCTTCCTTTAATGACGGCGACAGGCCTATAAAATCCATTATAGGCAATACAAACATTATACCTGTTCCGGGTTCTTTGAATCCGGATAATTCTTCTTTTATCACCCTTTGAGCGTCCCTTAATGTCCTTTCCTCTTTTATAACGGTAAATATTGTTTTGTTCTCCGGCCTTCTTCCTCTTCCTGCATTCAGGATTTCCTGCAGTGTGCCGAATATGGGAATTTCGGATTCAAGTGTCCTTCCCATTCCTACGGAATCGACTATTGTTGCTCCGCGGACGTCCACTTCCACAAGTCTTTCCAGTATGCTCTCAAGCTTTTCCGTTTTGTTTAATACGACAACGAGTAAGTATGCCATAGCAATACCTCCTTTGCACTTACATTGTATCCTATTCTACATACTTTTCAAGTTCGCTTATGTTGTTTAGGATTTTGCATTTGTATAAACTTTTAAGTTCTTCTTCCGGGTTAACACCCGACGGAATAATAAAGCACTCGACACCTGCATTTTTTGATATCAGTGCATCGTTTTTGCTGTCCCCGACGAATGCCGTTTCGTTTGCCGAAGAATTTGCCGTTTCCATTATTTTGAAAAGAGGGTAAGGATCAGGTTTGCTCTTTTCGAAACTGTCTTTTCCGTAAACTGCAAAAAAGAATCTGTCCATATCAAACTCTTTTAGAAGTTTTTTTACGAACCGTTCATATTTGTTCGAAAGGACCGCCATTTTCTTTCCTTTTTCATAGAGATGTGCAATTGTATCCTTTGCATTCGGAAGCGGTTTTGCAAAATCTGCGAAATGTGCGTCGTAATATTCAAGAAAAAGGCTTTTGACTTGTTCGAATAATTCCGGGTGTTTTTTGTCCCTTAAAATTCGTTGCACAAGCGGTGGTGTTCCATCGCCTGTATATTTCCAAACCGTTTCCGTGCTGACGGGAGTAAGGCCGCATTTTTTTAATGCGTAATTCATTGCCGCTGCAAGGTCCTCTCTTGTGTCCATAAGCGTTCCGTCGAAATCAAAAACAATTAGTTTTATTTTCATAAGTTAAATATAATCGGATTTTTGTTTTTTGTCAATAAAGAATATAATTTTAAAGTGAACGAGGAGGTATGAAGTGAAAAAATTTTTATCTGTTTTTTTGGCGGTACTTTTAATATTTACTGTTTCAGGCGGACGAAGCAATGCAGAGATCCGCAAAATTGCAGACGGTGTAGAGGTGGATGGCGTATCTCCCGTTAACGTGGTTGTGGAATTAAAATCTCCGCCGGTGTCCGTGTACAAAAAGGGTTTCAAATACAGGCTTCTTTCCGTATTTAATAAAAATGCGGAAACTTCTTATGAAAAGAAAGTCCTCAATATACAGGAGAGGGTTATTAAAAGCGCATCAAAATTCGGTATAAAGCCGAAGTTTCATTATTCTTATACGTTTAACGGTTTTTCCTGCACGATTTCTCCGGAAGGCGTGAAGGAACTTGCAAAGATGAGGGATGTAAAAAAGATATATCCCGATAAAAAGGCATATCTTATAAGGCAGGAAGCGGATAAAATAATCGGTGCCGACAAAGTTCACAAGTTAAAGGGGCCTAATGGTTATTATCTTACCGGTAAAGGCATTGTTGTGGGAATAGTTGACACCGGCGTTGATTATAACGATACGGAGCTTGGCGGAGGCGGTTTTCCGAATGGCAAGGTAATCGGCGGTTATGATTTTGCCGATATGGACTCCGATCCTATGGATACGGACGGGCACGGGACACATGTTGCGGGAATAATCGCAGGCAACAAATACGGAGTTGCGCCGGATGCGAAAATACGTGTTTACAAAGTTTTCGGAAAGAATTCGGGTTCTACGGCTACGTCTTTGATAATAAAGGGAATAGACCAAGCCGTTAAAGATAAATGTAATGTAGTCAATATCTCAATAGGAACCGTGGGAGGAGAGGGAAATGGTTCGGATGCCGAATCCGTTGCCGTTAAAAATGCCGTTGAAAGCGGAGTTACGGTAGTTGCTGCGGCCGGAAATTGGGGATCTCGTTCCGAGGTCTTGCCTTTTCCTTTGGGTTCTCCCGCTTCGAGCAAATATGCAATAGGGGTTGGTGCAAGTGATGACTCAAAACATGGAATTATAGAATTCGAAGGCAAAGAAATTTTTGCTTACTATCCTGCGGAAGCCCCTTATTTTGCCGAAAAAAAATATGAGATAATATACTGCGGATACGGAAAAAAGTCGGATTTTGATGGAAAAAATGTAAAGGGAAAAATTGCCCTTGTGAAGAGAGGTGACATTTATTTCGGAGATAAAGATTTGAATGCAAAGAAGGCGGGTGCTGTCGGTGTAATTTGTTTCAACAATGTTGCCGGCCTTCCCACGATTAAGCTTGTTTCTCAGAACAATCCGAATGCCACAGGTTTTATACCGTTTTTGTTTGTTTCCGAAACGGACGGCGCCATCATAAAAAAACAGGCGGAGAGTAACGGTAGTGTTTTTATAAAAAATAAAGGGGGTCTGGGGCTTATAGCACCGTTTTCTTCGGAAGGGCCCACTGCGGATTTTACTTTTAAGCCTGACATCGTCGCTCCCGGTGTTAATATCAATTCCACCGTGCCGCACAACAAGTATGAAAGTTGGTCCGGAACGTCTATGGCAGCTCCGTTTGTTTCCGGATGCGCCGCACTTTTGCTTCAGGATAAACCTAATCTTTCTCCGGATCTTGTTAAAGCAATTCTTATGAATACCGCGACAATTCTGAAAAATCCCGATTCCGGAATACCGTTTTCTCCGCTTTTGCAGGGTGCCGGTAGAGTGAATATATTTAGTGCCGTTAATTCCAATGTTGCTATTACTCCTTCTTCCGTTTTGTTCGGGAGCGGGGAGAAATCGAAAACCGAAACATTCTCCGTTAAAAATTTTTCTTCCGATGTGCTTGTTCTCTCTCTTTCGGTGAAAACTTTCTCTGCAAAGTCTTTAAACATCTCTTTATCTAAAAGTGTTGTCGTTCCGCCTAAAAGTAGGGCAAATTTCGAGGCAAGTTTCAAAGCGGATAATAACACGGATAGCGATGTTTTCGGCGTAATTTATATTTCAGGCGGTAGTTCTTTGCTGCATATCCCTTTTTTATACATACCCGAGTTCTCAATTCCTTCTTACCTCGAAAATGTTTCCATTACAAAAAATTCGTTGGCCGGTGATGATACCGCACTGATACGTTTTAATGTTAAGGTAGGCGCTTTGGACAAAGAGGAATCCAAGGAATTTACGCAGAATATAGCCGATGAAGTGAAAGTTGAAATTTACAATTCTGTCGGCAAACCCGTCGAAGTGCTTTTTGATAAGTCTCCTATTTTTATAGGTGAATACTCCGTGCCTATTGGCACAAAAGACGCAAACGGGAATTTTATTTTGAAAAACGGCACTTATTTTTACAAGGTTTCTTATATAGAACCCAATAATGATCCCGAAACGAAGGAATATTTTTCTGATATTGTGAAAGCGGAAAAAAGCGGAAGTTTTAAGGTATCGGGAGTTCCTACAAGCGGTGTAGCTGTTACTCCGGAGGGCGGGAAAACATTGCTTTTGAAACCCGGCGAAGAATTTGCAACGAATATTTCGGTGTGGTTCGACAAACCGCTTTTGAATTTCAAAGGAACGTTTGCATTTGACTCGACACTTCTTAAATTGCTATCTTTGTCCGCTTCGGATAAAAATACTACATTAAAATACACGGTAAACAACGGCCGGGTATTTTTTACAATGTCAGGGAAAATACCTGCAAAAGGTGCTATTTTGAAAGCCGTGTTCAAAGCATACGACTCCGGTTCCGGGTTTTTGCGTTTGAGTGCCGCATCGATATACCCCTTTGAGGAGAATTTTGTTTTAACTCCTTTATTTTACAAAATCGGAGCGTATATAAGGCCCTGGGATATAAACGGTGATAAAATAGTGGACTCGAATGATTTTGGAATATTCGAAAAGAGTTTTTTATTGAATAAAAATGATGCAGGGTTTAACCCGGAGTGTGATTTTAACAAAGACGGCATAGTGGACAGCGATGATTTCTTTGAATTAAGCAAACATTTCGGTGAGGTTTATCCGTGAGGGGTAGGGTTATGAAAAAAGCAAGCATAATTCTTATAATTTGCGTGATTGTTTTTACGGTTTTTCCGATCAATGCCAAATCTCAGGTTGTAACAGGGTTTACCGTTGCGCAAACAATAGGAGTGCCGGCGGATGATTTTATAGGAAGTATTTCCTTATCTGAGGCAAATTTCTACGAGGATTACTTTCATTCCGAATATCTGTTCCCGATGCAGGGGGTTTGTGCTGCGGGAAACGGAAAAGTTGCGGTTATAGATAATTCATACGGAAGAATCCATATTTTAAACGGTTTTTTGGAGAACGAAAGCACGTTTGGGCACGGTGCCAATTTGATTTATCCTACGGATATTTCTTTTTATAATGGTAAGTTTTACGTGACGGACGCATTGGGAGAAAAAGTTTCAATTTTCGGAGAAAGCGGGAATTTTATAGGGAATGAATTCTCTCAGAAGGGTTATGCTACCGGAATTGCGGTAAACAAGAACGGAATTTATGTCTCTTATTATTTTAAGGGCAAAATCGTTAAGTATTCTTTTGACGGCGTAAAGCAGAGAGAAGCCTTTGTCGAATTTCCCGGAGGGCTTACTTCGTCGGGAAACAACGTATATGCTATTAGTATGTCCGAAAGGTCCGTTTTTGTGTTCGATAAGGATTTGAAACTCTTAAAAAAGATCTCTTCGGAAAAACTTATTCTTCCGTCGGATGTCGCAGTGGATCGCTCCGGAAATATTTACGTTGCGGACAGAGGGCTTTCCGAAGGAGCGGAAACGAAAGGCAGGATTGCAAAGTTTAGCCCGTCCGGAAGTTTCGAGTATTACATAGGAAAACCTGCGGAGAGTTATCCTAACCAAAAAGACGGAACATTTCTTACCCCGTGTGGCATTGCTTTTTCTAGCGGCAATATCTATGTTATGGACGCCGGGTATTACTATTGGGACTCAGGGAGCGAAGCACCGTTTGGTATGCCGATTGGTGCAAGGCTCTCGGTATTCGACACAACCGGCATTTTTTTGGCCAAAAAGGATTGGAAACACGAAAGTGTTTTGGTTAATCCACTTGATGCAACACTTGACGGAAGCGGAAACATCTGGGTGGTAAATTTCGGGGGAATGGACGAAGGAAACTTAGTGAAATACTCTCCCTCCGGAGAGTTTATCCGCACTATTTCCAAGATTAACGGTCAAACCTTATCGTATCCGTATTCCGTTCTTTCCGATAAATCCGGGCATCTTTTGGTTGGGGGATACGGAGCAATATACGTGCTTGACGGTAGCGGGCACTTCATTAAAGAAATAAAGAGCAGTGCGCTCGGCATTGTAAAAAAAATTATTGAGGGAAACGACGGCTACTTTTATGCAACGCTTCTTTCCAAAAATTCCGTTGTAAAGTTTTCTGTATCTTCGGGCATAATTTCTTTTTATCCCGTGTGCAAAAGCCCTTCGGGGATCGCTCAATCGAAAGGCGGAAACTTCTACATCACTTCTTTGGACGATAACGAGATCCACGTATACTCCGATAATTTTCATAAGATAAGGACCATAGGAAGCAGCGATCCTCTTTCTCGATCGCATCTCTCCATACCCGAAGATGTGGGAATCGATAAATTCGGAAATATCGTAGTTGCGGATACGGAGGGCGGCAGGCTTGTTGTTTTTGAAGAAAACGGTGCGTTTGTTTATTCTTCGGAGAGGGTTTTTCATGAGCCGTGCAGCATTGAATTCGAAGACGGAATGCTTCTTGTTGCGGATTGTTTCCACAATACGGTGAAAATTGTCAGCGAGGATACAAAGGAGGAGCAGCATGCGTTTTTTGCTTCGGTTTATCCTGAAAAAGTGGTGGTAAGGCCCTCGCAAAAAGTTTTCTTAACTGTGAGCATAAGCAACGTAGGTGCCGTTAAGGATACATATTTTCTCACCATAGATAAAACTTACCCTCCCGATTGGACAGTAGTTGCTGACAAAGACAACATCACACTTTCACCTGGTGAAACCGGGAAAATAGTTATAACCGTGATTCCTCCGGAAAGTGCTTCTGACGGAGAGTCCGTTACCTTGAATGTAACCGTGTCTTCTCCTAAAAAGAGCGTTTTTTTGCATTCCATAATTACCGTTTCCACTAAACTTCCCTCCGAACTTACAATTCCCGATACGGAAATAATGCACGGAGATACCGCGCAAATACCCGTTTTTGTAAATGGCATTAAGAACGTAAGCGGTGTTTCCTTTACCGCTGTTTTTCCCGACGGTGTTTCTGTTCTTTCCGCTAGTGCAGGCAATTTGTTTGCAGACGGCCTTTTGCTTGTTTCGGTAGAAGGGAACAGAGTTATTTTCGCCGTATCTGAAAAAGGCGGGAAATGGAAGAGCGGAAGCGGAACTGTTGCGGTTATAAACGTAAGAGGGGATACTGTGGCAAAAGGTATAGTAAAATTTTCCAATGCCTTTTGCGTAAATCCGGTAGGGAGTAAAACGGAATTCGAGGTAAAATCGGGGCAAATCTCGATAACTCCTTATCTCTTTGTCAACTTTAAAAACGGGGCGAATTCTTCGGAGCAAACCTTTTCTTTCCGCGGAAAAACGGAACCGGGCGCAAAACTGTTTGTGAATGGGCAGAAGGTAAGCGTAAATTCGGACGGCACATTTACCGCAGCGGTTGTTCTCAATAAAGTTAAAAATACGATCATAATACGAGCCGTTTATAACGGAGAAGAAACGATAATACAAAAAACGGTTATTTTTACGGGTAAGAAGCGGATTGTTATAAAACTGCAGATAGGGAATCCCGTGATGACCGTAAACGGAGTGGAAATGGAAATAGATCCCGGAAGAGGCACAAAGCCGTTTATAAAACCGGCTTGGAACAGGACGCTTGTCCCGATCCGTGCAATTGTGGAAGCACTCGGCGGAATGGTAGGGTGGGAGCCTAAAACAAGGATGGTATGGATTATTTTCAATACCACGGAGATTAATATGTGGATAGGAAATCCGCAGGCAAAGGTTAACGAAACTCCGGTTTGGATCGATCCTTCTAACCATAAGGTTTGCCCTGTTATAGAAAATTCCAGAACATTTATTCCCATACGTTTTGTTGCGGAGTCGATGGGATGCAAGGTCCTGTGGGATGATGCAACGAAGATGGTAACAATAATTTATGAGGAGTGATAAAATGAAATACATTCTTGTGATCGACGAAGGAACAACCAGCACGCGTGCGATGATTTTCAACGAAAAAATGGAAGCGGTTTCTTCCGCTCAAAAAAAATTTACTCAATATTTTCCGAAGCCCGGTTGGGTGGAGCACGATGCGGAAGAAATTTATGAAAAGGTTCTCGAAACGATTTGCGAGGCTCTGAAAAAAGCAGAAATAAACCCAAAAGACATTGTATCAATAGGAATTACAAATCAGAGGGAAACAATTGTTCCTTTTGACGGAAAGACGGGCAAGCCCGTGTCCCGTGCCATAGTGTGGCAGTGCAGAAGGACTGCCGATATGGTAAACAAGTTGAAAGAGGAAGGGCTGGAAAAAGAAATTCACGGACGCACGGGCCTATTTTTGGATCCGTATTTTTCCGGAACGAAGATACGATACTTAAAGGAACACGGGGTAAAGGAGGGAACTCTGTTCGGGACGATAGATGCATTCCTTGTGTTTAAACTTTCCGGAGGAGAAAGTTTTGCGACGGACCCTTCCAATGCGTCAAGGACACTGCTTTTTAATATTAATACGATGTCTTATGACGAGGACCTTCTCGAAATATTCAAAGTAAAAAAGGAAGAACTGCCCGAAGTGCTTGATAGTGCATCCGTATTCGGAAAAACAAGGGGTGTGAAATGCTTACCTGACGGGATTCCCATAACCGGCATATTGGGAGATCAACAATCCGCACTCTTGGGGCAGGGTGGCATTAAGAAAGGAATTGCAAAAAATACGTACGGAACGGGTAGCTTCCTTCTTGTTAATATCGGCGAAAAGCCGTTCTTTTTTAAGAAAGGCATACTTACTACCGTTGCGTTTCGGATAAACGGGAAAACCGATTATGCGGTCGAGGGGAGTGTTTTTATAGTGGGGGCGCTTATTGATTGGCTTGTATCCGTGGGGCTTCTTAAAGACGTAAACGAAATAGAAAAGATCTTTTCCGAGAAAACAACAACGGATGTGTATTTTGTTCCCGCATTTACCGGGCTTGGTGCTCCGGATTGGGACCCTTCCGCACGCGGCGCAATTTTCGGTTTGACACGCGGAACAACAAGAGAAGATATCGTGCGTGCCGCAATTCTTTCTATACCTCTGCAAACCGAGAGTTTACTCAGAGTGATGCGGGATAACGGCATTTCGATTTCCGAGATGAGAGTGGACGGCGGTGTTTCGAATAGTAATTCCATAATGCAACTTCAGGCGGACATTTCCGATATCAGGATTTTACGGCCTGATTTTAAAGAGATTACGGCGAAAGGTGCCGCTCTTATATCTGCAATAGGTTCGGATATGATAAAACCGGAGGACACGGGGAAATTCATAAATTTTGAAGAAGCGTTTTTGCCTGAAATGAGTTTAACGGAACGTGAAAAAATGTTTAAGATGTTTCTTAAAGCGATAGAACGCACAAAACAATGGGAGGTATAGTATGAAATTAATGAAAGGTGCGGAACCGTTTTCTTTCGAAAATGACTCCGATACGGGAGTTTTGCTAATTCAAGGGTTTACGGGAACAACGAGCAGTGTTTATTATTGGGGCAAGTGCCTTGCGGATCACGGTTTTAATGTGGAAGGGCCGCGTCTTTCCGGGCACGGAACAAAGTGGCAGGATTTAAATAACGTAAAGTACACGGATTGGATTAAGGACGTCGAGGACGGTTTGAAAAAATTGAAAATGCGCTCTGAAAATGTTTTTGTTGCGGGTTTGTCTATGGGAGGAACGCTTGCACTTTATCTTGCGGAAAACCATCCCGACCTGAAAGGGGTTTTATTGGTTAACCACGCAATAGATTTACACGATCCTCGTCTTCCTTTCCTCGGTATCCTGAAATATTTTATAAAGTCCACCTCTGCAATCGGCTCCGATATAAAAGATCCGAACGAAAAAGAGATCGCTTATGAAAGGACTCCGGTTTCGGGTGCGTATGAAATGGTAAAACTCCTCAAGAAAGTGAAAGGAGACCTTGCAAAGGTTTCTCAGCCCGTGCTTATATTCAAATCCAGGGAAGACCATGTTGTGCCTCTGGATAATGCCGAGATCACACTAAAAGGTATAAGTTCCAAGGATAAAAGAATTATTTGGCTCGAGAATTCTTATCACGTTGCGACTATGGATTTTGACAAGGATTTGATCTGTTCCGAAAGTATAAAATTCATAAACGAGCATAAATAAAAGAGGCCCCGCAGGTTTCCTGCGGGGCAGAGAACAATATATATAAGGGGGTTCTCTTACGCGTTTTCTTTACGGAGTGCCGTAAATCCTGCAATTGCTACAAGAATTCCGACGATAATGTCGTTCCATATGTGACCCGCTCCGGTTGTAAGGGCAGGAATGAGACCTGCTATAATCCACCAGATTCCGAGTATTCCCGCTAACCAACCTTGCCATGCACGCTCCTTAATCACCGTAAACCCTGCAATTGCGACAATGATTCCGACAATAATGTCGTTCGCCATATTACCGGTTCTTGTTTTGAAGATAAACGGAGAAATAATTCCCCAAAGTCCCAAAATACCAGCTACCCAACCTTGCCACATACATATCGCCTCCTTTCAATCTCTTTCTTTTTACACACATATTATAGTATATTTTTTTGGTCTGTCAAGTACCTAATTAATAA
>JAGHAO010000035.1 GCA_021161495.1 Caldisericaceae bacterium
ATATAAAACTATGTCATTCCTTTTTCTCTAATTGTTTTATCAAGCAATGTATAGATTTTAAAGACATCTTAGGGTGACGAGGTGAGACTGTCCGCTTGGTACCGAGTATGAGGAGGACAGTTCAATTGTTTAGGCTGCGGCATTTGAGAAATACGTAAAATGTATATAATGCTTTCAATGAAAAAGAATGAGATTAAGGCTGCAGTTGCAATTCTTGTAATGACTGCGATATGGGGAGGGACATTTCCGCTTATTAAAACAATGCTTAAATATCTCTCGCCGGAGCTCCTCATAACGTATAGATTTCTTTTTGCGGCAATTTGCGCATTACCCGCTTTTTTCATAAATGTGAGGAAATACAAACGGACATTGCCAAAACTTATTCTTCTCGGAGTTATAATGTATTCCGCATATCTTTTCCAAACAATCGGGCTCCGCTTTACGTCAGCCTCTAAGAGTGGTTTCATAACGGGACTTTATATCATTTTTACCCCTATTGTCGCACTGTTCTTTATCAAGGAAAAGCCCACGGTAAAACTTATATTCTCACTTGTAGTCGCAACAATAGGGCTCGCATTGCTCTCGGGTATTTCAGTAAATAACCTTTCCGTAAGCAAAGGGGATTTAATTACAATTCTCAGTGCGGTTGCTTATTCAATACAAATAGTTCTCACAAATATATACGTAAGAGACACGGATATGTCATTTATAACAGCGGTGCAAATGATCACTATGTTTGTAGTTTCCGTACCGTTTTCAATAAAAAGTTTTACGCTTTCTCTTCCGCTGTGGGTGTGGCTATCGCTTGTTTTCTTGGGGAGCATAGCCGGGTATTTTGCAATACTTGCCGAGACTTACAGCCTGAAGTACATAGACCCGGATAGGGCATCCGTGCTTTTTACATTAGAACCGGTCTTTGCCGGCATTACCTCATACGTATTTTTAAAAGAATCACTCACAAAATCCGGAATTTTGGGTGCGGTGCTTATACTTATCGCAATGTGGCTCGCAATCTCGGCAAAGCCTACCGTTTCCGATACATAAAGAGCGGAACAAGCATTTCGTCTTCCGACAAACCGCCGTGTTTTCCATTAAGCGAAATCTCCTCATTAGGGCTAAGGTACGAATAACTTCTGTCGTCCTTTATAACAAAAACAAAGTCTCCCACCCTATCCGAAAATTTGTTTGACGGCCCGAAATAACCGTTCTCGAATGCCTCTCTGTTAGTAAGCACGTCCACATTCTGCAATTCCGAAAAAATACCCTTATCATAATTTCCTCGAACATAAAGATACGGCGCTCTTAAATCGGATACCGGGAGTATCATTGCGTCTTTGATTTTAGGATACATCGCAAGAGAGACGCTTTTTTCTTTCGGAGAATAAATTTGCCCGTGGTCTGCAATTATAATGAGAAGCGCGTCTTTTTTAACTTTTTCGGAAAGTAGTAAAAGTAATGTGTTCAGTTCGATAATTTCTTTGAACACTTCTTCGGAAAACGGCCCGTATCTGTGAGAAAGTGCATCGATTGCCCACCAATATGCGCTTATATATAAAGGTGTAGTAGCGTTTTCCAACAACCTTTCAATATGTGCGAACATATCGGAAGAAGTAAGGTAAGGAACTTCGGTTGCTCCCCTATAAACGGATTTTTCAAAGTGCGAACGAATGTAATCTATTTTGGTAACAACAAAAGATTTCACTCTGTTTTCTGCGACTCTTTCAAACGAAGTCTTTACGGGCATATACCAATTTGTATCAATCTGAAGCCCGCACTTTTGTGTATTTGCAGGTTTTCCGAAGAGGCTGTTTATCAAAAACCCGTATTCCTTGGCATAAAACCTGTATCCCAACAAACCGTGCTCGGATGGGGTTAGCCCCGTGGAAATGGACGGAAGTGCCACGGCAGTGGTGGAAGGAAAAACGGAAGTAAGCGGGACGAACAACCCTTTCCGTGCGAATTTTTCGAATGCCTCAATCCGCATAACAGACATTGCCTTTTTGATCAAATTAAGCCCGAGTGCATCGATAACAAAAAGAACAACCGAATTTACGCCGTCGAAAAAATAATCATAATCACCTTTAAGGGTGTTATTCGCATTTATTCCGAAATATTTCATTATCGTATTTGCGACATTTAAAATCGAATATCCGTTGTAAAAAGGCTTTATGACTTTGCCTTTCGAGTTCTCCGAAATTTCTTGCATTACTTTTTCGAACATTTTTGCCTCCTTGTCCCGTGAAATTATATCAGCGAAAAACGATTTTCAAATATAAAAAGGAAAAATTGAAGTTCGTTCGTATTTATTTAGTGATGAAAGACTTGAAAGAATACATTTCGGAACTTAGAGATAAAATCGATATTGTGGACGTCGTTTCGAAATACGTAAGATTGAAAAAAACGGGGCGTAATTTTGTGGGGCTTTGCCCGTTCCACGAAGAAAAAACACCTTCGTTTGTCGTGAGCCCGGAGAAGCAAATTTTTCACTGCTTCGGTTGCGGCGCGAGCGGAGATGTAATCAAATTTCTGATGAGAATAGAAGACATCGATTTTAAAACTGCGGTAACGGAACTCGCAAAAGAGGCTGGAATGCCTCTTCCGAAATTTTCCGCTCCGACGAAAGAC
>JAGHAO010000155.1 GCA_021161495.1 Caldisericaceae bacterium
AACAGTCCTACCTTACTTGAGTCTTTTTTTCTTAAACAATTTACACGGTGTAGTAAGTCTTTTTTCATATTGGACAATTTCGGTTTTTATTATTCTTGTTAGCAGTTGGCTTTACGAAGAAGACAAAGCATTAAAGGGTATGTTCTATGCGTCAACAATTGCTTTTTACGTTGATTATGCGGTTAGGTTTTTGGCTTATTACGGAAACTCGAATTTTTATAAATTTATCGAATTGTCTTCGCTTATCGGAATTTTAGCCCTCGGTATGGTTATGTTGGAAACTTTATTGTTTATAGGGCATCGTAAGGGCATTGATGTTCCGGAAGAAGTAAAAAAGATCCGTGTCCCGACAATGAGAAGAACTATTCTCATAACACTTGTGGTGTCCCTGTTTATTTTGGTCTTTGTTTCTTTTGCAGCCGATTATTACAATAAGTCAGTCATATCTTCGGAGAAGTCGATCAGGAGTACGCTTTACGATACAGGAAATCAATTGGAGATGAGATCCTTTGAATTTTTTGACCGGGCGAATGCCTTATTGAAGACTCTTACAACCGGCTATTCGTTGAATAGCGGAAATATGCAGATGATTAAAACGAAAATCAAAGAAGCGTATCTTGCAAACAAAGATTTATTTTCTTCGCTAACCTATATGGACAAAAACGGAGTTATTGTTTACACTTACCCTTACGAAGACGCTTCCGGAAAAAATATCGGGAATCAACCGCATGTTGCACTTCTTTTGAAAACTCATCAATCCGTGATTAGCGAGCCGATGAAAACGGTTCAAGGTATATATGCGGTTGTAATACATCAACCTTTGTTTAGGAATGACAGGTTTGTGGGTTCGGTTGCTGGCCTTATAAGGTTGAGTTCCTTAAATAAAACGTTATCCGCATATAGCGGAAAGGATACTGGGTTTATTATATCGGAAGGGAAAATTGTGATTGCGAGTTCCGATGAAGATTTTATGTTTAAGAAGATTGAAGAAATTCCCCGGAAATTTTTCAAAGAAAATATCTTGGAAAGCAACAGTTTTACTTTCCTTAACAAAACATTTTTTATTCACACCTATCTCCCGATTTCTGCGCTGGAAAAGATGAAAAGCGAAATAGCAAAAAGAGTTTCTCTTGCTCTTCTTTTTCTTTTTTCTTTGATATTGTCCCTTTTTTACTTTATGCTTGAAATTGTCAGGAGAGGAGATATAGATAAAAGTATTGCCGTGGAAAGAGCTGTATTGAAAGAAAAAGAGGAAAGGAAAAAATATCAAGATATATATAACAGGCTCTCCAAAATCTTTGCTTTTTTTAAAAACATTTCTTTTTCAAAACCGGAAGAGGAATTCTTTGCCGACCTTCTTGATATTGCGATAAGTGTGGTGCCGAACGGGGAGAAAGGTTCCTTAGCGCTTAGCAGTAAAGACGGATATTTAAGGTTTGTAGCTGCCAGGGGATATGATTTGGAAAAATTGAAAAAGATTAAAATTCCGTTTGAAAAAGAGAAAAACATAACAAGAAAGGGACACCTATCTGTTATAAAAAAAATCTATAAATCGGATGAAAAATTTCTTTCTTCTGAGGGTATAAAAATCCTTAAAGAAATAGGAAATTACGGTATAAAATCAACATTGATGGCGCCTATTTATATTGGAAATAATTATATAGGAAGTATTTTTATAGACAATTTTCAATCCGAAGACGCGTTTAAGGAAGAGGATATCAAAGTGGCCGAATCTATTTCCCAAATTGCGTCTTTGTTTGCCGAGGGGAAAGACTACATTAAAGAACTAAAACGTAACCTTACTGTAAGCTCTACCGTTTCCGCAGCTGTTTCCGTATTCAGCAAAGAAGACCGTATAGAAAATCCCGCAAAGCTCGTATTGCCCGTATTACGGGATTTGCTTTCTCCGAATCTTACGCTTTTTGTCGCACATATAAGCGCATTATCAGGATACATTGCTTATTGTGCAACGCCAAAGGGTAGCGATTCTCTGCACTTGGATGAAAAATCTTTGAAGATTAAAAACAAAGATGTGGTTCAGCCGGAGTTTATCAAAAGCCAATTGCTTGCCAATATGCCAAAGTGCGGAAATGTGGATATCAAAAGTGTCTATACTGTTTCCGTAGAGGACACCGGATTCTTAGCTCTTTTCGGATTCGATATCGAAAAAATTTCGGATGATGTAAAGCATATGTTGAACAAAATTACTGAAGAGTTTCAATACGTATTTACTAACGTCGAACTTCTGAAAGAACTTTCGGAAACACATATAGAAACGCTTATAACAATGGTAAAAACCATCGAAGCAAAGGATCCTTACACTAAAAATCACTCCGAGCGAGTTACCGCTTACTCGTGTTTGCTGGGCGAAAAATACGGGCTTACTGCTCCGGAAATGAAGATTCTTTATTATGCGGCCTTGCTTCACGATATAGGCAAAATAGGAGTTCCCGACGATATTCTCAAAAAGCAGGGAAAACTTTTACCCGAGGAATATGCCTTAATCAAAAAACACCCCGAATACGGTGCGGAAATTATTAGAGATATTAAGTTTTTAAGGAGTGCTTCCGATATCATACTGCATCACCATGAAAGATGGGACGGGCTCGGCTATCCGTTCGGATTAAAAGGAAATAAAATTCCTTTGCTGTCGCATGTGATAGCAATTGCCGATACTTTTGACGCCATTACTTCGGATAGATCTTACAGAAAGGGCCGTTCTTTCGAGGAAGCGTTTTTGATAATATCCGAAGAGCGGGGAAAACAATTCGATCCTATCCTTGCAAATGCCTTTTTGAGCATCGAAGAGAATATTTTGAAAAAATACAGAGATAATCCTGACATACTCGGTTTGTATAAAAAGTTGTTCGAATAATTGCCATACCGAAAGTTTTTGTTTGTTATAATATTGAAAAACTATAATCGGAGGAGCTGAAACGATGATTAAAAATAAAGAATCTTTAATTAAAGGAAGATTTTCCAGTGAAAGGAAAGATTTATTAGAAGCACTTGAATCCGCTTTTTCGAGAGTAGATTCTTATTTATGCGTAAGGCGTTTTCTTGAAAGAAAAGAAAATATTTTGGAAATAGGCGGTAAAAGATTTAACCTTAAAGAAGTGGATAACATATATCTCCTCTCTTTTGGGAAGGCTGCCGTGAGAATGGCAAAAGCAGTTCTGGATACGGTTGAAGTTGCCGAAGGTATTGTTGTAAGCAACGGGGATTTTACCGGTTTTCCCGGTAATATAAAATATTTTGCGGGCGGACACCCGATTCCGAACGAAAATAGTGTATCCGCAGGTGAAGCTGTTTTGAATCTTGCACGCAAGACAAAGGACAGCGATCTTACTATTGTTCTTATTTCGGGTGGAGGTTCCGCTCTTTTGGAAAAGCCTCTTGTTCCTTTGAAAGATTTGCAGGAAGTTACAAGATTATTGATGAAGTCGGGTGCGGATATTTTTGAATTGAATACGGTAAGGAAGCATCTCTCGGAAATTAAGGGTGGAAAACTGCTTTTGCATTTGAAAGGAAGTGTGGTGTCCCTAATTATTTCCGATGTTATCGGTGATTCACTCGACACGATTGCCTCTGGCCCTACTTATTTTGATAATTCCACCTTCTCCGAAGCGTTAAGCGTATTGCAGAAATATAACCTTTTGGACGAAGCTCCGAAAAATGTTATCGAGGTTTTTAAAAAAGGAGAAAAAGGTGAGATTCCCGAAACACTCAAAGAGGATTCTTTTATTGAAAAAAGATGCGATAATATTCTTGTTGCAACAAATTTTGACGCTTGCAGGGCAGCGGCGGCTAAACTTTCCGAAAAAGGGTATTCCGTTTTTTACCTCGGTTCCGCAATTCAAGGTGAGTCCCGCGAAATTGCAAAGGCTGTTTGCGGTATTGCAGGCGAGATTCGCAGAGGAAGGATTGATATCAAACCACCTGTTGCAATTCTTTTTGGCGGAGAAACAACCGTTACGGTAAAGGGAAACGGAATAGGCGGAAGAAATGAAGAGTTTGTGCTTGCCACTCTGCCGTTTGTTTCTCGCCTGAACGGGGTAGTATGTTCGATCGGAACGGACGGAATTGACGGAATGAGCGATGCGGCAGGCGCAATTGCGGATTCGGATACAAAGAAACTTGCCGAAAGCGCGGGGCTCGATTGGAGAGAATATCTTAAAAATAATGATTCCCACACCTTCTTTAATAGAATAGGCAGTCTTGTATATACGGGTAAAACCGAAACAAATGTTGCGGATATTGTAATATTCATTTCTTCGAACGAACATTAGCCAACCGTGTTGCCTCATATAATTTTCCATATGAAATATCATTCGATTGGCTCACTTAAATTATATACGAAATCGTTATGATTCATAGGGTTATTATTTGGAATATTTGATAATGAATGTTTCGGTATTTCTTTTTGTGATGTCAAGTTAATTTTGTCAACCTCCCTCAAAGCTCCTATTTCTCAAAAATCATTTGTTTTAAAGCAAGTTAAATTGTTTTTGTAATTGAAATCTCTCAAGGGATTCTCTGAGTATGTCTGTATATCTTAACCTCCTTGACAATTCTATGTAATAGCATAGAATTGTAAAAATTTGCGTTTTTGTAAGGAGGATAATAGATGAAAAGCAAAAGTATTAAGGAAAGTTTAACGTTTGATGATGTGCTTCTTGTTCCTCGATACTCGGAGATAATGCCTACTGAAGCAAATCTTCAAACTTATATTACGGACAAAGTTAAACTTAATATTCCAATCATATCTGCTGCAATGGATACAGTTACTGAGTCCCGTATGGCTATTTCCCTTGCCAGAGAGGGAGGAATCGGAATTATACATCGAAATATGGATGCAAAGAGACAAGCGGAAGAAGTGGATAAAGTCAAAAAGTCTGAAAGCGGGATAATTACCGATCCGATTTATGTGCATCCGGACACGACTGTTTCTGAAGCAGAGACTATGATGGCTAAATACAGGATATCAGGGTTACCCGTAGTAGACAGGAATATGAAGTTGTTAGGGATAGTCACAAATAGAGACTTGCGATTTGTTACTTCATCAAAGGAAAGTGTAAAAGACTATATGACTTCTGGAAAAAATTTGATTACTGCACCTGTCGGAACGTCACTTCCTGAGGCAAAGGAAATTTTACAGAAGTACAAAATTGAGAAACTTCCCCTTGTGGATAAGGAAATGAAACTAAAAGGCCTCATTACAATAAAAGATATAATGAAGAAAATCAAATACCCAAATGCCTGTAAAGATGAAAAAGGAAGGCTTTGTGTGGGAGCAGCAATTGGTGTTGGGGAAGATGCGTTGCATAGAGCTAAATTGCTTTTGGAAGCTGGAGTAGATGTTCTTGTTATTGATACTGCTCACGGTCATTCTAAAAAAGTGTTGGCGACCCTTAGTAAGCTGCGATCCGTTTATCCGAATTTTCCTATAATTGCAGGTAATATTGCAACGGCTGAAGGGGCAGAGTCACTGATAAAAGCAGGTGCTTCTGCCGTAAAGGTTGGTGTAGGGCCCGGCTCTATATGTATTACGCGTATCGTAGCAGGTGTTGGAGTAGCTCAGTTCAGTGCAATAAGAGATGTTTACGGAGTAACGAAAAAGTACCATATTCCTTTGATATCGGACGGAGGTATTAACTACTCCGGGGATATCGTTAAGGCACTTGCGGCAGGTGCTGATGCTGTTATGATTGGATCTCTGCTTGCCGGTACCGACGAAGCACCTGGCGAGATTGTCATCTATGGCGGCAGAAGCTATAAGGAGTATAGGGGAATGGGATCTCAGACTGTTCTTAAGGAAGGGAAGAGTAGTGACAGATATTTTGTTAATCCCAATAATAGAGAGGAAATTGTCCCTGAGGGTATTGAAGGAAGAGTACCGTACAAGGGACCTCTTAGAAACGTAATTCATCAATTAAAAGGAGGCATTCGGTCTGGTATGGGCTATTGCGGAAGCCGGACAATTGAAGAGTTAAAAGAGAAGGCCTCCTTTGTAAGGATTACATATGCTGGGTTGAGGGAGAGCCATCCCCATAATGTTGAAATAACAAAGGAAGCGCCGAACTATTGGAGAGAATGAAAAATGGATAATTTTATTGCGATAGTTGATTTCGGGAGTCAATACACGCATCTCATAGAAACAACTCTACTAAATCTTGGCGTAAAAAGCAAAACGTTTCCTTGCACCGTTTCTTTTAAGGAATTACATTTGCAAAATCCTAAGGGTATAATATTTTCCGGTGGGCCGGACAGTGTTTATAATAAAAATTCTGCAATTGTAGAAACGGATTTTTTAAAGGGAGATATCCCTATTCTTGGAATATGTTATGGTATGCAGGTTATTGCATACCTAATGGGAGGTGTTGTAAGGAAATCTGCTGAGAAAGAGTATGGTTCTACCTTACTTGTTGTGGATAAGGAAGAAGAACTTTTTCGGAATACTCCTGCGGAACAGAAGGTTTGGATGAGTCACGGGGATCTTATTACGGAACTTCCGAAGGATTTTATTCCGCTTGCCCACACCGAGAAAACGGCATATGCGGCTATGAGGCACAAGACAAAGAAGATATATGGAGTGCAATTTCATCCGGAGGTTTTTCATACGGAGTACGGTTCAAAGATACTTGGAAATTTTGTTTTTAATATCGCAGGTTATGAGTCGGATTTTAAGATGAAAGATTCTAAGATGAAAGATTTTGTATCTCGGAAAGTACCGGAGATTAGAAATATTGTGGGTCACAGTAAGGTGTTGGGAGCACTGAGCGGAGGGGTGGACTCTATCGTTGCTTCCGTGCTTACACAAAGAGCGATAGGGAATAACCTTATTCTTGTTTTTGTGGATACGGGGTTATTGCGTATCGGCGACAGGAAGAAAATTGAAGAACTTCGGGAGAAGGAGAAATTGAATGTTTCTATTATCGATGCCTCGAGTGAATTTTTAACGGCTTTGAAAGGGGTAACCGAGCCGGAAAGGAAAAGGAAGATAATAGGCCAGAAATTTATAAAGATATTTGAAGAATTCTGTAAAAAGCATAAGGAAATAAAATTTCTTTTGCAGGGCACGATCTATCCCGATGTGGTCGAAAGTGGCAAAGTTTCCACCTCATCTCCAGGAGTGATAAAGAGTCACCATAATGTTGGTGGGTTGCCTGAAGAAATGAATTTGAGGCTTCTTGAACCACTGAGAGGGTTATTTAAAAACGATGTGAGAGCTTTGGGAAGAGTGCTTGGAATAGATAACTCTTTGCTTATGCAGCATCCGTTCCCGGGTCCTGGTTTATCGATAAGGATAATAGGAGAAGTGACGAAAGAGAAGCTGGATATTTTGAGAAGAGTGGATAGGATTTATATAGACGTACTTAAAGACTGCGGAGTTTATGAAAAGGTTTGGCAGGCGTTTTCCGTACTTTTGCCGATTAGAAGCGTGGGAGTCGTAGGAGATCAACGCGCATACAAATTTGTTGTTGCATTGAGAGCTGTTTTGAGCAGAGATGGAATGACAGCTGATTGGGCAAGGATTCCGTATGAGGTTTTAGAAAAAGCAAGTCTCGAAATTACAAGCAAAGTACCTGAAGTAGGGAGGGTGGTATATGATATTACTTCCAAACCACCCGGCACGATAGAATGGGAATGATCTTGCTTGTGTAGCAAACCTATCTCTCTTTGCACGTTGCCCTGCTCCCCAAATCTGAGACAAAAATAAAGAGAGTGTTTTGCCCAAAATCCCTCTTCTATATAACTATGTCATTTCTTTTTCTTAGATTGTTTTATCAAGCAATGTATGGATTGTAAAAACATCTCGGGGCAGCGAAAAAACGAGACCCACTTGGCGTAATGCGTGCCAAGGAAAAGAGCGCAAAAAACGCTCAAGGGTGACAAAAAGGATTCATTCTTGAGGAACGAACGAAGTGAGTGACGAAGAATCTCTCTTTTATTGTGTCTTCCCTCGATTTAATTTCATCGGAATGGTTTTTTATCCTGTTTATCATAGTTATAATTACAACTATTTTTAAGAAAAAGATTAAAAGCAGAGCAGAGATTAATATTGGATCTTTTAAATTATATAGATATAAAGG
>JAGHAO010000187.1 GCA_021161495.1 Caldisericaceae bacterium
GCGCTTATCCAACACAAAGCAAAGGTCACGGTGTTCGTTCCGCACTACGCAATGAGCGGAGGAACGATGATTTCGCTTTCTGCGGACGAAATCGTAATGGACCAAAATGCGGTCCTCGGCCCCGTTGATCCGCAACTCGGAAACTACCCTGCGGCATCAATCATAAAAGTTGCAAAAGAAAAAGACAAAAACAAAATCGACGACGAAACGTTAATCCTCGCCGATATGTCCGAAAAAGCGATGAAGCAGGTCAAAGCATTTGTCAAAAAAGTGCTTCTCGCTAAGAAATACAGCGAAGAAGATGCAGAAAGAATTGCGCAGACACTTTCGGAAGGAAGATGGACGCACGATTACCCCATTACAATCGAAGAAGCAAAAGAACTTGGTTTGAGGGTTTCCGACAATATGCCGAAAGAGATTTACGCGCTAATGAACCTTTATCCTCAAAATCCCGGCGCACGTCCTTCGGTGCAATATATTCCTCTTCCGTACAAAAGCCCTAAAAACACAAACGGAAAAAATGGTTAACGACGAAGAAGCGGTTAATTTACACCCGATAGAAAGGATTATAAGAGTGGGGCTCGGTGCCCTGCTCTTGTATTTCGGAACCAAAGTGAGCATCATCATTGCTCTGTTAAACTCTTCTTATTACACACCCGGAACAATAAAATACACTTTTGCGAAAATTATCGCTTCAATGCCAAATGTATGGCGGATATTCGGATGGACGTTGGGATTTATCTTACTGTTCACCGGAGCGAACGGGTTTTGCCCTGTTTACAAACTCCTTCACATAGACACAAATAAACGATTTAAAAAAGCTAACCTATAACCGCCTTTTCCTCTATGAGTTTTCCTTTTTTAAATCTGTCCAAGCCGAGGTTGTTCGCCTCCGGAAGATACATTATTCCGTGCAGCACATACATCGCCATAAGTTTCCCTATAACGGGCCCTAACATAAACCCGTGCCCCGAAAAACCAGTTGCAACCAAAAATCCCGAAACAGGAGTTCCACCCAAAATAGGATGATGATCAGGGCTTACCACATAAAAACCCGCCCACTGTCGCATCACGTTCAAAGAAGAAAGGACGGGCATAACGGAAAGGAGCTCGGTTGCGTATTTTTCCAAAAACCGTTCCGTAGATTGCAAACTCTCCGTTTCCGGTTCGTTCAGGTCGGTTCCCCCTATGATTCTTCCTCGGTATGTCTGAGTGAAATAGAGTTCCCCTTTCACAATCATAGGCTCCAAAAAAACTTTTACGGGTTCGCTTACCGCAATCTGATGCCTGTAAAGTTTTAGCGGAAGGTCAATCCCTGCCATTTTTGCAATTTTTCGGGCACCGAAACCTGCAGCATCTATCACAAGGTTTGTGGAGTAAGTTTCTTTATTTGTGATAACGGATTTTACGGCACCTCCGCGAGTTTCAATACCGACAACTTCTTCAAACGCGTTTATTTCCGTTCCGTAATTTTTTAATGCAAGTTTCAGCGCCTCAACGGTATCAAACGGGTACGCATTTCCGTCCGTAGGGCACCAACTCGCTCCGGCAATGCTCTCAATGTCCAAATCGGGAACAATCTGTTTTGCCTCGTATTTGTCGATAATCCTGCTCTCCACTCCGAAAAGATTTTGCAGTTTTACATATTTTTCAAAGTTCGAAACTTCCTTTTCCGTTTCAAGAAGCCAAAGATAGCCACCCTGCCTGAAATGAACGGAAAGAGGCAAACTTGTTTCCCACTCGCGCCAGAGTTTCACGCTCTCTCTCATCAGCACAATGTGCTCTCTCGTTGTAAACTGCTGTCTTATGCCGGTTCCGCACCTTCCCGTCGAACCCGAACCCGGAAAGGACTTATCGATAACCGCGATGTTCCTCACGCCGTTTCTCGAAAGGTAATAAGCAACGGAGAGTCCCGTAATTCCCGCACCTATTATTACCACATCTTTGCTTTTCATTTCTCTTCTCCGGAAGATTCAAATATCCCGAAAGGAACGGGGCTTTCCGGTGGACGCGAGGTTATTTTCCCGGATTCTCCGATCTTTTTTCCCAATTCACGTGCAAGGACCTTTTCCACCAGAGGAATACACGTTTTCCCTTGACAGGGGCCCGTTCCGAATTGAAGTTTCCTTTTCAACGATTCCATATCCGTGATTCCGCTTCTTATCGCATCGATAACATCTCTCAATGTCACATCTTCGCACCTGCAAATTATCACATTTTTTTCGTTCATTTTATCACCTCGATATTTCTCACGGATTTTAGAAGTTCCCTATTTTCGAATTCCACGGTAACTATTACGGAGTTTCTGCTTTTATCCGTTTTCCTTATTCCGGAAACAACCCCTTTGCCCGTCCTTTCCCCTTTCCTGTTAAGCAGAAACACTTCACTCCCTTTTTCAGGAAGAGGAAGCATTTCGTAAGGAACGGAAACAACCCCTTTTCCTTCCTTTATCCCCACGAGAAACATCGCAAGCCCGGGGCATACGGCAACGCAATTCCCGCAACCTATGCAGCGCGAAAAATCCACTCTTGGAACTCCGTTTATCCCGCTCATCGAAATCGCATTCACAGGGCAAGATTCCGCACAAGGATTGCAAGGTATTTCCTGAACGCATTCCGTAACTGCAACCATCCTTCCCCTAAGTGAATCGCTTTTCGGAAATTCCACGTCTTCATTTTTAAGATAACCGGTTTTCAAATAATCACTCATATTGAACCTCTTTCATACCGAAAACAATTTTTGCCCCGAACGGGCCGCTCCTCAATTCGGACAGTTCCGAAATTGCATCCGAAAGTTCCTTTTCAACGTCTTTCCCCATATCGGATAAGATCGAATACGCCGCTATTTCCCCTTCCAAAATTGCGGTAGAAGCCTCTTCTATGCCGGTTATATCTCCTGCAACGTAAACATTCGGCAAAGAAGTTCTCAAGTACTTGTTTCTCAAAGGCACGTACCCTCCTAACGCGGAAACGTACTTCATACGGACGCCGGATTGGGCGAGAAGGCTCACCGAGGGGATAAGACCTGTCGCAAGGCAGATGGTATCCACGTCCAACGCTTTTTCCGTTCCGGGAATCTCTTCGAATTTCTTGTTCAAGGATACGATTACCGCCTTTTCCACTCTTCTTTCTCCGATTGCCTTTTTGATTGTGGTTGATGTATAAATAGGAACGCCGAACCTTCTTATTTTTGCCGCATGCACGAAGTACCCTCCTATCTTCGGAGCCGCTTCGATAACCGCTTTCACGTTAATTCCCGCCTGCAACATCTGATAAGAAACAATCAGTCCGACATTCCCCGCTCCCACCATTAAGACGTTTTCACCCGGTTTTATGCCGTAAACGTTCATCATCGTTTGTGCGGCACCCGCGCCGAACACCCCGGGCAGATCGTTTCCTTCGAACGGAATCATCTTTTCCGCGGCACCCGTTGCGAAAATAAAGTATTTCGAACGGATCTTCAACAGTTTGTTTTCCGCAAAAACCCCGAGAGTTTTCCCTTCGTAAAACCCGAATGCGGTGGAATTGAGGTAAAACTCCACACCTGCTTTTTTGACGCTTTCAATCATCTCCGAGGCAATGTCAATACCCCTTTTCCCCGCATTCTCGCGCTCGGAACCGAAAAATTTGTGCGTTTGTTTTATAAGCTGCCCGCCCAATCGGGGATTCTGTTCGATAATTAACGGAGCAACGCCGTTTTCAGCAAGGGTAATTGCAGCGCTTAAGCCCGCAGGGCCACTCCCTACAATTGCAACTTTTTCCTCTCTGATAACGGGCGGGGGATATTTTACCGCTTTCGAAGGTTTTTCTCCGAGGCCTTTTTGCCTTTCAACCGTCATACCTTCACGCACCGGAAGAATGCAAGTCCTCACATTGGGAACGCCGTTTACCCTCATCATACAGGAAGAGCATTTTCCGATTGCGCAGAACATTCCTCTGGGCCTGTGAAGTTTGGGGCTTTCGGAAAAAACATCGATCCCGTTTCTGTAGAGTGCCATTGCAACCGTTTCTCCCTGATAAGCGGTAACGGGACTTCCTTCAAACAAAAACTTAATCCGCTTCCCGCGTTCAAAACTCAATACGGGATGCTTAGAAATTTCCCTCATACCTACCTCCATACCAATGCAAATTATAGCACTCAAAAATTAAAAACTCAAATTACTTGTAAGCGCCAAATGTGTATATATTTGCGGCATTCCACATAAACCAGGATTTCAACCCGTTATCATAAACCGCCTTTTCCTGTTCCTTTACCTGCTTAATGCTGTAACGGTGATACAAAGAAAAATCCTGCAAATACGGTATGAGTTTGCATTTGGAATGAATTTTTTTAAGCCTGGACAAACCGTCTTTCAACGCATGATCCACAATCTCGTAAGGGTGGGCGTCCGGATCGGAATACCCGAAACTCCCGCTCCAATAATGTGAGGGGTACACCATCGGACAAATAAAATCCGCATATTGCACCATTTGTTCGAGATTTTGCCCTATTCCCAAGTCCTCTTTGTTAGAAAGAACAAGCCCGAAAACATCGGCTTCGACTTTCACTCCGTATTTGTGAAGTTCATTCGTTGCGTATTTAAGGAAGCCCGCAATGTTGTCCGCTTTCGAAATGTGCGACTTGTTTGCGGGATAAACAAGGTTCAAACTCGAAGGCACCGCAGGGAAACGCACATAGTCGAACTGTATCTCCCTGAACCCGGCTCCGATCGCTTCTTTCGCAATGTCCACGTTGTATTTCCAGATCGTTCTCGAATACGGATCAACCCAGGGAAGCCCGCTCCTATCGTAAAAAACCGCACCGTTCTTCTTCTTCACCACAAGGTCTTTCCTGTGCCGTGCAAGGACAGGGTCTTTGAAAACAACAATTCTCGCTATCGGGTAAATGCCGTTCTCTATGCATTCCCTCGTGATTTTCTGCAAATCCGAAATTTTGCGCCTGTTCGAACCTATCTCCCTTGCGAACGGAATGTCGGATTCAAAGGAAAGATAGCCCGTCGCATCTTTTACGTCTATCACAAAGGCGTTTATTCCGCTTCCTTTTGCCTGTTCTATCAATTTTTCAAAACGCGGAGTCCCGGCAGTCCAACCGGTTATGTATATGCCGTGAAGAACGGAAGGACGCTTAACAGAATAATCTTTTCTCAATTTGGCGCCGGAGATCACAAGATCCATTGAACCGTAATATTTCTGGAAAGGGACATAAGAATTATGCTGTTTTACAAAATATTCATTAGCGGATTGCGACGGAGAAAAAACGAGCATTAAGGCAAGAAACAAAAAGAAAATCAGTTTCGCCGCTTTTTTCATACAATACCGAGTTCCCTGAGTTCCGCCTCGGAGAGCCCGAAATAATGCCCTAT
Organism: Caldisericaceae bacterium; assembly: GCA_021161495.1. GTDB lineage: Bacteria > Caldisericota > Caldisericia > Caldisericales > Caldisericaceae > AUK232. The sequence continues at coordinate 5,363 of JAGHAO010000187.1, forward strand.
TTCGTGCATTAAAACTTTTTTTATTTTTTCTTTCAAAGGCATACGGAGCCTTCCCGCCTCGCCGATTATCGGATACATATACAGAGTAATCCTATCCGGCAAAACCCCTTGATATCCGGGGCCTCTTTTCCTTAAAGGCACCCCTTCGTAAAGCCCGAGCAAAATCCCTCTTCCGTATATGTTCGCTCGCTTGAGTTCGTTGACGGAAGGATATTCCTTTACTATGAATTCCAAGTTTTTAATATGTTTCTTAAAATATTCCGGAATCTCTTCCAACGCTTCCTCAACCAAGTTTTCAAATTCTTCTTTTGTTATTTCCATTTCTTAAATTATAATAAAATATGCAAAGATTAAAACTACTTTGTTTCACGCTTTTTAAGATCGGGCCGAAAACATTTTTCAATCAGTTCAAAAGAAGCATATATGAAGAAAAAACCGTTTACCACTACAAACTTCCCGTAAAAGACGTGCGAAAATTTCCAATAAAAGAAAAGTTCGAACACAAAATCTTTTACAATTTCGGAGAACTTCCGCAAAACGTAAAAGAAAAAGTCGAAACAACGCTCGGCCGCGAAAAATTGAAGGTATTCAGAGAACGATTGAACTATTCTTCGGAAATTGTTTGCACTTTCCTGAACGGAGAATTCGTATCTTACTGTTTCTTCGCCTATTCAAGGGAACAGTTCGCATTTTTTACGCTGCCAAAAGGCGAGATATACTTTTACGACTGCTTCACATTTCCGGAATATAGGGGAAAAAGTGCCGTGTATTCGGAGGTAAAATACGTTTTAGATGTGTTCGACAAAGGAAAATACGAATACGCAAATGTGGAAATAGAAGAATGGAATACCGCTTCGCAAAAAGCATTTGCCAAACTCGGATTTTACAAAACAAAAGAATTTTACCTAAAAAGAATCTTGTTTTTTGAAAGGAAGGTGAAACTATGAAATTGCTCCACACCGCACTGCAATTTGAAAAAGAGGAAAACGCAAAATTCGTTATGGAAGGTATTCTGAAATTAAAGCTGAAAAAAGAATTTCCCCTCGACAAAAACCTATGCAGGGAAATTTTCGGAATAGAAGAAAATTACAAAGTAAAAGTGTACGAACTGAGAAATGCGGATCTGGAAGTGTTCATAGGAAAAAGATTCCCTTGCACCGGGCTTTTCCACGTGGCAATAGGAATGCCGCCTGCGGAAAGGGAGGAAATAATAAAAACGGCGCGCTCCTTCGGGTTAAAAATGTTTGAAAAAGAACGCGCCGGAAAAGACAAACTCGTGTTCATCGCAGGCCCGGAAGGGAATCTGTTCGAACTCAAATCAGGAAATTAAAGGCAGCACTTTTTCCGCAATCGAAAAGATTTCTTTTTTCACTTCATCACATCCTTCCCCGTCAATCGGGGTAAGTTTGTGAGAAAGTTTATCCACTATGCATTTGTCAAACGGGATCTTACCGATTATTTCCACGCCGTTCTCTTCGGCAAATTTTTCTATACTTTTTACATTATCCGAATTCAGTGTGTATTTATTTATCACAATTTTCGGCATTACCTTAAACTGCCCGGCAAGTTTCAAAATTCTGTCGAGGTCGTGCATCCCGGAAAGTGTGGGTTCCGTTACGATAATTGCAACAGTTGCTCCGGAAAGCGCTGATATTACGGGGCATCCTGTCCCCGGAGGGCCGTCTATAATTATCCTACTTAATTTCTTTTCATTTGCAATAAGTTGCGCCTGGTGCTTTACCATCGTGACAAGGTTTCCGGAATTCTCGTCTCCGGGATTGAGACGCGCATGCACCATTGCGCCGAAATCCGTATCGGACAGATACCACTCGCCAACCACCTGAGGCACCATCGAAATTGCCCCCACGGGGCACACATAGCTGCAAAGATAGCACCCGTCACACTTATAAGAATTTACAGTGTAATCTCCATTTTCATTTTTATGAATTGCATCAAACCTGCAATACTGCTCGCACAAACCACAATGAGTGCACTTTCCTTGATCTATTGATGCAACCGCCTTGCCTTTGAATTTCGATTTTTCTTTTAATTTGGGAGAAAGCAAAATAAAAAGGTCGGAAGCATCGACATCCGCATCAACAATAACCTTTTCTTTTATAATCTTCACAAGGCTTGCAGTCAAAGTTGTTTTTCCCGTTCCGCCCTTGCCGCTCACTATAACAAGTTCCTTTGCCCTATCCATTTTTAACAGTCTCCTTTATATTTTTCAAGATCTCGGAAAAAATTTCCCTTCCGTTATCCATTGCATAAATAACAGGGATTCCTTGCGAATATTTCTCCGCAATCTCACGAGAAAAAGGAATTTTTCCGAGAACGGGCAACCCTTCGGCTTCCGCATACCGCTCTATTATTTCATTTCCTTCTTCCCATTTGTTAATCACAATTCCCATAGGTTTCCCCATATCTTTCAAAAGGGAAACGGTTAATGCCAAATCATTCAGCCCGAATGGTGTAGGCTCCGCAACAAGCAAGACGAAATCCGAATCTTCCGTTGCTTCCACAACAGGGCAACTCGTACCCGGAGGAGAATCAATTATAACAGTTGTTCCGTCACGGGGGAGATACTTCTTCATTCCTCTTATAAGAGGTGTGGCGGAAGCTTCTCCCAAATTGAGAAGTCCTTCTGCAAATTTCAAATTACCTGACTTTCCGAAACGTATTTTTCCTTTTTCTTTCGGAACCTCCGTAAGCGCACCCTCGACAGGGCACACATAAGCACACAAACCGCAACTGTGGCAAAGTTCCGGAAAAAACATCGCCTTTTTGAGGGGCTTCAATATCACGATTGCCTTGTAAATGCAGGCATCGGCACACTTTCCGCAAAACGTGCAGACATTTGTGTTAATTTGAGGAATCGGCTCGGTATATACAATTTCCCTCTCTATATCAGGCTTTAAAAAAAGTGCGCCGTTCGGCTCTTCAACATCCGCGTCGACATACATCGCATTATCTATCGAAAGTGCAAGGCTCACGGCAACAGTTGTTTTGCCTGTTCCGCCTTTCCCGCTCGCTACCGTTATCCACATACGCATCTCCTTTCGCAAAATTAGGCACGCCTAACTATTATATTTGTTTTTCTCTATAAAACAAGTATAATGCTGAAAAATAACAGGATTGTCAAGGAGGGAACAATGGACAAAGAAGAAATTTTGGAAACCGTCGAAGCAAACCGCATAAACACGGTTATGCTCCAGTTTGTAGATATTTTAGGGTTCCCGAAACTCGTTGAAATCAGCAGTAAAACGCTGCCGAAAGTGCTTGAAAACGGGATTGCATTCGACGGCTCCTCCATCGAAGGGTTTGCAAGGATAGAAGAATCTGATATGCTGCTTGTTCCCGACTTAAATACCTTCGCACCCCTTCCCTGGACATTAAACCAAGACATCAAAACGGCGAGGATCATCTGTGACGTTTACGAAAACGGAAAAACGCCTTTTGCAGGTTCTCCCCGATACGCCTTGAAGAAGGCCATAGAAGAAGCAAAAGCGGAAGGA
>JAGHAO010000096.1 GCA_021161495.1 Caldisericaceae bacterium
ACTCTGCTTTCGATCTTCTTCTTAAAGATGGTTGTAATTATAACTGTGATAATTAGGATAAGAAATTATTCCAATGAAATAATGAGACCTCTTCGTCACTCTGAGGTGTCCCCTTCTTTGTCACCCTGAGATGTCTTTATTCAGGGTCTTAAATCGAGGGAACACGTTTCCCTCGAAACTCCTATTGAAAGACGAGATCCTGAAACAAGTTCAGGATGACAAATAAAATTCAAAATGCGAGATTCTTCTGTCGCTACGCTCCATCAGAATGACAGCCTTTTTTGTCACCCTGAGCGTTTTTTGCGCTCTTTTCCTTGGCATGCATTACGCCAAGTGGGTCTTAAATCGAGGGAACACATTTCCCTCGAAACTCCTATTTTCTTTCTGTCACCCTGAGATGTCGTAACTCAGGGTCTCGTTTTTAATTCGTTCATTAAAGTGAACCCAAAAGTATAAAAAGACGAGATTCCGAAACAAGTTCGGAATGACAGGAAAAATACGAGATGCTGAAACAAGTGCAGGATGACAAAGAAAAGGCAAAATACGAGATTCTTCGTCACTCACTTCGTTCGTTCCTCCAGAATGACCCCTACCCGTAGCTCTGAGATGTCTTTACAATCTATACATTGCTTGATAAAACAATGAGAAAAAAAGAGATGATATAGTCATATAGAAGAGGGATTTTGAGCTAACTTCCAATTTGCGTAAAAAGATTTCCGTCTTGCTAATAGTTTGGAGCGGGTTTTATTCCGATTTTATTATTATCCCGCCGCCGAAAACGTAACCCCCCCTGTAAAGAACGAGGCTCTGACCCGGTGTCACCGCAAAGATTTTTTCTTTGAAATGCACAACGATTTTTCCGTTTTCTCTTTTCAGGATGCAAGGAGTTTCTTTTGACTTGTACCGCACTTTGCAGGTGAGTTCCGCAGGTTTTCCGTCCCACTCCTCTATGAAGTTCGTGTCCGTTATCTCCGCCGTCGAAAACATACATTCTTCCCTTGTGCCTAAAATTACGGTGTTTGCTTTCACGTCGGTTTTTACAACGTAAAGCGGTTCTCTGAACGAAACCCCAAGCCCGCTCCTTTGCCCTATTGTGTAAAAATACGCTCCTTTGTGACGGCCAATCACTTCCCCTTTTGTGTTCAGGATGTCGCCGTAGTTTACGGGGAAGTGCTTCCGCAAAAATTCGGAAAGTTTGCCGTTTACAAAACAGATGTCCTGGCTTTCCTTTCTGAATGCCGGCAAGCCCGTTTCTTCCGCAATGCAAAAAATTTCTTCCTTTTTATACTCTCCCAGAGGGAAAAACGTGCGCCTCAGTTCTTCCTGCGAAAGTTTCCAAAGCATATAAGATTGGCCTTTCCTTTTGTCAACCCCTTTTTTCAGGCGCATTCTTTCTCCTTTTTCGATTTGAGCGTAATGCCCCGTTGCAAAAAACGATTTTCCGAAAATCTCTTCCGCTTTCTCAAAAGCAAGAGAAAATTTTATTTTTTGGTTGCACAAGACACAGGGGTTCGGCGTAAACCCTTTTTTATAAGCGTTTAAAAAATCCCCGATTATTTCTTTTCTAAATTCTTCCGATACATCAATGCGTTTCAGGGGAATTTTCAGAATCTCGGCAACCTTCTTCGCCTCCTCGAATTCTCGTTCCGCTTTTTCCGTTTTCAACATATCGAAAAATGCGCCGAAAACTTCGAAACCCTTTTCTTTCAGCAGATATGCGGCAACGGAACTGTCCACCCCGCCGCTCATTCCGACAATTACTTTCATAAACCAATGATACCACAAATTTTCCTTGCGCAAACCCGCTTGCTTGATTTTAAAAAATTTTGACTTACAATACGTTGGATAGGTCGTTTACAAAAATGAAAGGAGATGATAGAAATGGGAAGCATTCTCATTAAAACGGAAATTCCCGGGCCGAAAAGCAGGGAGATCGCAGAGAAGAGGTATCGTTATGTAGCATCGACAATGGACTCCCTTGCACCATTCTACATTGCAAAAGGACACGGCGCAGTTGTTGAGGATGTTGACGGAAACAGATTCTTAGATTTCACCGGCGGTTGGGGGTGCCTCGTCGTGGGCCACACACCGGAACGTGTGGTAAATGCAATAAAAGACCAAACGGAAAAATTCATACACACGGACTTTACCGCAGTTCCTTACGAGCCTTTCGCAGAACTTGCAAAAATGATCGCAGAACGCGCGCCGGGAGATTACGAAAAGCAAGTGGCTTTCTTCAACAGCGGTGCGGAAGCGGTGGAAAATGCCGTGAAAATCGCAAAAGGCGTAACCCGAAGAAAAGCAATTGTGGTTTTCGAATATGCGTTCCACGGAAGAACACTCCTTACTATGACAATGACGCACAGGCCTATGCCTTACAAGTATATTTACGGGCCTTTCGCATCGGAAGTTTACAGGCTTCCTTTCCCCAATCCCCACGTAAACAAAATGAAAATAGGTGATTTCGAAAGAGTTTTGAAAGATAATGTTTATCCCGAAGACGTTGCCGCAGTTGTCATAGAGCCGATTCAGGGCGAAGGCGGGTTCAACGTGCCGCCCGAAGGGTTCCTCGAAGAAATCAGAGAAGTTACCAAAAAATACGGCATTCTCTTTGTTGCCGACGAGGTTCAGAGCGGATACGGAAGAACGGGCAAACTCTTTGCCATTCAAAACTGGAACGTAACGCCTGACCTTATCTCTCTCGGAAAATCCATTGCGGCAGGGCTTCCTCTTTCCGCGGTTGTGGGAAAGAAAGAATATTTCGACGCACTTCCAGGAAGTTCCATAGGCAGCACGTTCGGAGGAAACCCCGTTGCGTGCAGGGCCGGAATTGAAGTATTAAAAATCATTGAAGAGGAAAATCTTCTCGACCGTGCAGTAAAGTACGGCGAGATTATAGATAATAAATTCAAAGAGATGCAGGAAAAATACCCCGTAATAGGCGAAAGAAGAGGAATAGGTGCAATGCGGGCGATTGAATTCGTAAAAGACAGAGAAACGTGGGAGCCTGATGCGGAAACAACAGGCAAAGTAATTCAAATTGCGTTAAAGAAGGGTTTAATCCTTGCGGGCGCAGGGCTGCACAAAAATGTTATAAGGTTCCTCATCCCGCTTGTGATGAGTGAAGACGAACTGCGAGAAGGGCTTGAAGTTTTGGACGAGTCCGTAAAAGAAGCGATATCTTAATGTGGATTCAAAGGGCGCTCAGGCGCCCTTTATTGATAAGGAGGTAAGGGATGAAGAAAAATTCCGGAGATCTGAAAATGGAATGGGCGAAACTCAATATGCCCGTAATGAAAAACATAGAAAAGAGATTTAAGAAAGAAAAACCTCTGAAAGGCGTAAATATCGCAATGGCACTCCACCTTGAAGCAAAAACGGCCGTGCTTGCGCACATCTTGAGCGAAGGCGGGGCAAATGTTGCAATTACAGGCTCGAACCCTCTAACAACTCAAGACGACGTTGCCGAGGCGCTTTCCCGCAAGGGTGTCGGCGTTTTCGCAAAATACGGAGAATCGGAGAAAGAGTACTGGGAAAATTACAACAAAGTGCTTGACGTAAAACCGGACATCATCGTGGACGACGGCGGCGATATGGTGTATCTCGTGCACACAAAGAGGAAAGAACTGCTCAAAAAAATTATCGGCGCAAGCGAAGAAACGACAACCGGAGTAATCAGAGACAGAGCGCTTGAAAACGAAGGGAAACTGAAATTCCCCGTAATCGCGGTGAACAATGGGCAGTGCAAGTATCTGTTCGACAACAGGTACGGAACCGGGCAATCCACGTGGGACGGAATTATCCGCACGACAAACATCACGATTGCAGGAAAGAACGTTGTGGTCGCAGGATTCGGCTGGGTAGGAAGAGGCGTTGCAATGCGGGCAAAGGGACTGGGAGCAAGAGTGTTTGTAACCGAAGTCGACCCGATACGCGCAATGGAAGCACACATGGAAGGCTTTACCGTTCTTCCGATGAAAGAGGCGGCGAAGATAGGCGACATATTCGTTACGACAACAGGCGACACGAATGTGATTGACAAACGCCACTTTTCCTTGCTAAAAAACGGTGCAATCCTTGCGAATGCCGGGCATTTCAACGTGGAAATCAATATGCCGGAACTCGAAAAGTCCGCCGTAAAAAAGCGCGTTGTAAGAGAAAACATCACGGAGTATACACTTCCAAACAGAAGAAAAGTATACGTCCTCGGAGAGGGAAGGCTCGTGAACCTCGCCTGTGCGGACGGCCATCCGATAGAAATAATGGATCTTTCATTTGCATTGCAAGCGCTCTCCGTGGAATACCTTCTTAAAAACGGAAAAAAGATGGAAAACAAAGTTTACAACGTTCCCGCCGAAATCGACCTCCGCGTTGCCGAAGAAATGCTGAAAGCAAACGGGATAGAAATCGACAAACTCACGAAGAAACAGATAGATTATTTGACAAAGTCGCACTGAGGAGGCAAAAATGTCATTTGTTATAACGGTTTACGTGCCGTCCGGGATTGTGATGGCATCGGACAGCAGGCAGAGTATTACGATTCAAAGAAAAGACAATACGGGTAGGGAATACCCGCCGATACAGACGGTGAGTTCGGATTACGTGTATAAAACGCATTTACTCTCCGGCTTGAACGTCGGGATAAGCACGTTCGGCGAATCCTTGTTAGGAAAAGTGCCTATGGATTTTCACCTCAAAGAGTTCGAGGAAGAAAATCTGAGCGAAAGAGACGACGTTGAAAGCGTTGCGAACAAATTGCTCAATTTCTTCAAAAGGAAATTTCCCAATGCGGATACGTCTTTCCACATTTCAGGATACAGGAAAAACGGAAAGGTGAGTATTCCCTTCGTTTACCACTGCAACATAAGAAGAAGCGAGTTAAAAAGGCTAAACTATTCGCAAGAGTTAAACAAAGTGCTGTTCGGCGCAAGCTGGGGAGGAGAAGGAGATATCATTGCGGAAATCCTGCAACCCGCCTGGACAAGAGACAAAACAGGAAAATTCGTCCAGGTGCAGAAACCGCCGATAATATGGGACGCAATGCCCATTCAGGATGCGATTGATTTTGCCGTCTATGCGGTAAAAACAACGATAGACACGATAAGGTTTCAGGCAAGGCTCAAAACAGTGGGAGGCCCTATCGACGTTCTACTCATAACGCCCGAAGGCGCACGCTGGATTAAGCGCAAAGAACTTCACGCATAAAAAACGGCTCGCTCCCGCGAGCCGTTTCGGGAAAATTTGCTTGTTGAACACGAAAATCCCTTTTTTGCCCCAAATATTCTCTTTCTGTCACCTTGAGGTGTTCCCCTTTTTTGTCACCCTGAGGTGTCCTCTCCCTTGTCACCCTGAGATGTATTTACTCAGGGTCTTAAATCGAGGGAACACATTTCCCTCGAAACTCCTATTAAAAGGCAGATTGTTTTCTGGAGAAACCCCGTTTTACTTTATCATTGACTATCCTAAATG
>JAGHAO010000076.1 GCA_021161495.1 Caldisericaceae bacterium
GTTTCTTCAGGAAACTGTTCCAGGTACTCCAAAACGACCCTCTCGGTTACCTCCAAAGTCAGAACTATTTTGTCCCTCATATTTTCATCTCCTCAAGGCTCACCTATGCCATAATAAACAAAACCCATATCCCGCACTTTCTCTATCGTGTGAGGTTGGTAAATTTTACTTTTCATTTCTTCCAATTTCGGCACTTCACTTCTAATCATCCTAATTTCCCTGCAAATTCTTAAATCGTAAATCTGCAATAAAATTTATTTCTTTTCTAATACATAGTAAGTACTTCTGCCTTTTCCCTTTCTTTCAATAAGTCTTTTGCCAATCAACATGTTAAATATTTCCTTTACCTTTGTCTCCTTTACACCAAGTAAATTAACCGCATCTTTCCTCGATATTTTTTCATTGTCTAATAAGAAAAGTAGGATTTTCTTTTCTTCAAAAGTTAATCGGTCGTAATCGGTCGTAATCGGTCGTAATCGGTCGTAATCGCCCTTTTCATCCGCAATTGTTCGCAATCGGTCGTAATCAGTTTTTATAAATGTTACTCTAAAGGCAATTCCAGGTTCGCTCCATTCCATTTTAATTTCAGGATATTTTTTCAATTCTTCCGCAATCAATCTAAGTCCGTTTCCCCACTGCTCAATAATACCAAGTCTTTTAAAAACGGGGGCTAACGTCTTGTTCCTTATGTCAGATTGCCCAGACTCCATATCATTAAAATCAATAGTTGGCATAAGTCTGCCAGGACTTGTAATTTCTATTTTGTCATCAAAAATAGCAATCTTTATATCTTTGCCTTTTAAAGAATAATCTCTGTGTATAACCGCATTTCTAATAACCTCGCGAATCGCTATCACCGGATATTCCCATCTGTCCTTCCTGTAAACACCTTCGTATGTAGAGCCTTGGGAAATATGCCTCAAAACAAATTTATATGCTTCTTCCGCTTGAAAACTGAGCGGAACCTCAATGGTTTTTTGATCTATAAAATTACCGGGCACTTCCCCTTTGAATCGGGCACATTCTATTTTTGCGTAAGGAAAGAACCTTTCTCTGATTTCATCATTTGAAAGCAACACAAGGGCATTGGTAGGAAATTCTCTGTTCTGGTCTTCTGTGATCAAATTTAATTTCCTAAGAACGGTTTTCGTGAGTTTTTCTCCCGTAGTCTCTTCAAATTGTTCTTTGAAAAGCGATATATTTAATTCCTCGGCTTTTTTTAAATGGATTGTCAGCGAATCGAAAGATATGTTTTGTTTCTGTCTTTCCAATTCTTCAATAATATCCTTGTCAGCAAGACGATTTGTCGAACCTACCCGGATATAAATTCCTCTATCTTTTCCTCTGTTTTTAAGGAAATACGGCGGATTGTTTCCTTTGTAGATTTTTACTTTTATGATATGTCTCCCTTTATAATTGATGAACGAAATATCAGGTAAAATTATAGGTGAGCAGTTATCGTGAATAATATTGCTTATTTGTTCTTCTGTCTCTATTAAACCTTCTTCTGAAAGTCCAATAACTTTTCTCGGTTCATCTTTTATGCCTATAAATATTTCTCCGCCGGCATCGTTTGCAAAGGCAACAACCGTTTTGCACAAGTCTATTTTTGACGGCAACTTTTCTTTAAATTCAATTCTTCGCCCTTCTGGTTGTTTCAGTACATCTTCAATTTTCATTTATTACACCCCGTTTGCCTTTGCTTATCTCTCTTAAGGCCGCAATTTGTGACCTTAAAAACTCATACTTCTCTTTGGTCAGTTGAAACACAAGATTAAGACCTTCGGAGAATCTCTCTTTATTCAACAAACGCTTTGCCTTCTCTCCGTAAAGCTCGGCCCCCTATCCAACATTATCTGTAATCCACGGATCGCGTAAATTTTATTTCTTCCAATTTCGGCACTTCACTTCTAATCATCCTAATTTCCCTGCAAATTCTTAAATCGTAAATCTGCAATCGGAAATCGAATTTCGTCAATCTAAAACCTCCCAATGTCCGCCTTTGTCAGGTCCTACTCTCCTTATCTTGCCCTGTTTTTTGAGCTTAGTAATATTCCATTCAACTCCACGCCTACTCAATCCCGTTGTTTTTTGCATTTCCTTGATTGTTATTTTAGGATTTTCTTTAATTAGAAATAAAATTTTCTCCACAGTTTTCTCCACAGTTTTCTGGGTAGCTTTTACTCCTGTTTCACGCGTAACATCAGGTACAAGAGGTATAATAATTTTAAAAATATCTTCTTCAATTAATTGCGGCTCTCCACCTTTAGAATAGATCGGCGTGTATTTGAAGATGTTTCTTACTCCTGATCCCAACTCATCTGCTCTTCCTATTTCTCTAAATACTCTGGCAATTTTCGGATTTTTAGAATAAGGCATTAAATTGTCCGGACTGATATGCCCAAAACCATGAGCCCTGTTTGCATTTTCAGTTATGACCTTTGTTTTCTCTATAATAAGTCTTGCAGGCAGAGGGCTGTTGGGATTCCACGCCTTTATCATCTTTTTAACTTTATCCATAACAGCTTTGTTGAAATCCGAAAGCACAAGGTGCGGAAGGACTCTGTTTTCCGAAAAGCTTGCCTGTTTTCTCATGTAAAGCATGGCAACTGTGTCATTGTGGTTTGTTATGTCAAAGTCCCCATCTTCGTTTCTGTCATATATTTTCCCGTTACATCTGTGAACCATTGAACTTTCTCTTTAAACTCAACGTTTATGCATTCTCCAATTTGTAGAAGCTTTTTAACATCCTGTTCTGTCATCTACTTTTCCTGCTCCTGCATCATGTTCTTCCTCTTGTAATTGCTCTAAAAATTCCGCTTTTAGTTTTAAAAACCTTTCTTCGAAATCAAAATCATCCTCATCATCTGAAAGTCCCACGTAGCGTCCGAGAGTGAGTGCATAATCGTGCTCCCTTACATTTTAGATGTTTTCAGATTATCAATTTACGATTCTTTTTAAAAACATCTGGGAGGCACCTCAAAAAAAATCAACCCAAAGCCACCCTCGCCACCTTTGTTCGGCAAGCGGCCTCTGCAACGGCCCTGGCAACGGCAGGGACCACTCGAGGATCCAAAGCGTTCGGGATTATATACTCGGGCGAAAGCTCATCTTCAGAAACAA
>JAGHAO010000020.1 GCA_021161495.1 Caldisericaceae bacterium
ATCAGCATAGTATCACCTCCTTCGGCCAAATTTTCGACTGCCCAAGTTTATCAGAAATCGGAAAATATCATAATATTTTTTCGAAAGATTTACCTTGCGAAAAATCCTCGCGCATTTTCAAGAAAAATGAGGCTCTGAACGAAAACATTTCAGGGTAGCAGAGAGGGGATCGCCTCAGGGCAACGGGGAAAAATGTCCTCCTGGTACCTGGTACCAAGCGGACAGTTTGAGTAAGGAGATATGATTAATATTGAGTTTCTACCAAGTTATGCAGTCTGCGGGGTGGTTTTCGAAATTTCACTTTTGCCTTTGGAAAACTTAAAAATTGGGTTTGGCTTAAATAAAGGGTTTGTTCAATTATTACCTTCAAATTCATAATTCGACAAACCCGCATTCTTTCGTGCCACCCATAAGAAACCTTGATAAACACTGACAAAAAACATAGCGTTTATTTGCATTTTACGAGTAAAAACGATGATTTTGTTATAAATACATCCCCAAATAAAATTTCGCATATGCACGCATTTACGTATATATGGAAGCAAATCAGAGGCATATAAGAAAAACGGCATTTTATAGGATTTACATCAAAAAACCCGGAATTTAATGCACTCCATAAGATAGAAGGGGCTGCACACATCTGCAGATACCGGCAAAACCCGGTTAATATTTTGCTATGTGGAACTGCTTCATCAGTTTATAAAGCGTGGGGCGGGAAATGCCCAATTTTTTCGCAGTGAGTGATATGTTGAACTGAGTTTCGCGGAGAAGTTTTTCTATGAGTTCTTTTTTCATGCCCTCCAAGCTTGTGTCTTTTCTTTCCTTTCTCCTCAGTACATTCTCGGGAAGGTGTTCTTCGGTCAACGTGTCTCCTTCGGCGAGATTAACGGCCCTTTCCACGATATTTTGCAGTTCCCTCACATTCCCCGGGAAATCGTACTCCGTAAGGGGTTTCAGGAAAGAGCTGTCCGCTTTTTCTATCTTTTTTCCGAATTCGGCATTGAAATTTCTTATGAAATGCTCGATAAGCAGAGGAATATCTTCCCTTCTTTCCCTCAGCGGAGGAATTTTTATTTCTATTACATTGAGCCTGTAATAAAGGTCTCTCCTGAAATTGTTTTCCTCGATCAGTTTATTCAAATCTTTATTTGTTGCCGCAATAATCCTTACGTCAACCTTCAAAGATTTCGTCCCGCCCACGCGTGTAACAAGTTTGTTTTCTATGACTCTGAGAAGTTTTGTCTGGATCGCGGGCGGAAGTTCTTCGATTTCATCCAAAAACAGCGTGCCTCCGTCAGCAAGTTCGAATTTTCCCGGACGCCCGTTTTTCGATGCGTCGGTGAACGCGCCGGGCTCATACCCGAAAAGTTCGCTTTCGGCAAGGTCTCTCGGAACCGCTCCGCAGTTCAACGCAACGAACGGGCCTTTCGAATAATTGCTTTCAAAGTGTATCGCCTGAGCGAACATCTCTTTGCCTGTCCCGGTTTCTCCGGTAATCAGTACGGACGAACCGGAACGTGCCGCAATCTTTGCGATGCGAATCGCTTCTCTGAGTTTCGGGGAATTTCCGACAATGTCGTTAAATGTGAACCTCGCCTCTGCTCCGATATAGCGTGTGACGAATTTCCTCACCCTTTTTATTTCCCTGAAAAAGTCCACCACTCCCGCGAATTCTCCGTCTTTATTTCTTAGTACAACAGCCGTTTTTAGAAAGTGAAGTAAACCTCTCGACGGGCTATCTATGATGAACTCCTTATCGACATAACCCTTGTGCGTTTTGAACACGCGCAAAATCACGGGCGTAAAATCGACAATTTCGGAAACATGTTTTCCGATTGCTTTTTTACGTTCCACACGCAGAATATCGGCGCCTGTTTCGTTTATGTAAAGCACTTTTGCATTTGCGTCAAGCACAAGCACGCCGTCTTTGTTGCCTTCGCTTATTACCTCTGCATACTTGCGCGATAACTCGACTTCTTCGAGAAGATCTTTTAATTTTACCTCGTTTTCAACGGCCTTTGCCAGCGCAGAGATAATGCCAAGTGCATATTTCGGATAATCTTTGTTTTCCGCAGAAAGTCCGAGGACAAATTTCAACTCTCCGTCTTTCCCAAAAACCGGAGCGGCGGCACACGACCAACTTGAAAGAAAACTGCTCCCGTGCTCTTTGCCTTTTACTTCCGCAGGAGTTTTTTCTTTGATTGCCGTGTATATCGCACTGTTCCCTATGGACAAATCGATTACAAGCCCTTCCTCAAAAAGTTTTTTCGTTTTTCCCTTGCCCATAGTGAGTAAAACAACTCCGTCGTTATCGACAAGCGAAACGGAAAACGGATTTTCCGTGCTGAAAAATTCTTCGAGCAAATTTTTTACGGTAATCAAATACAGGAAATTTCGAGCCTTTCTTTCCCGTAATTCTTCGTTCAAAACTCGTTTTTCGCCACCGTATTTTTCCTTCACGTTAAAGATTTTAACACAACTAACGGATTATTGCAAAGTTACGGCAAGGCTTGAAACCTGTCAATTGCACGCAAAAAATTCTTCACTGACACGTCCGTTTTGTGAACTGCATGAAATCCTCTGAACTTTTTCGCAATTTCCGTATCGCGTAAAAGGTTTATCTCGCTTTGCTCAACCGAGTAAAAATTGCCTTTTTCTTTATGAAAACGGGCAAGGTATTTCTGCTCGCCCATTCCCGGCGTGGGGACGAGAAGTGCCTTCTTTTCCAGTTCTGCGAGATCCATTAATGTGGTGTACCCTGCGCGAGCGATTATGAGTTTTGCCCTGTTCATAAGTTCGATCCTCTTTTCTCCGCTCACGTAGGAATACGCCGTTATATTATGCTCCCTGTCCAAAATCATGTTCGATTCCCCGGGCTTTCCCAAAACAAACACTTTTTTGCCGTCCAGTTTCTTTGCCTGCCTGAAAAGTTCGGAAACAAAACTTTCCTTTTTATCTTCTATAAATCCGCTTATCACGAAAAGGTAATCGATATCCTGAGGGACATCTATTTTTTTATAGCTGGAAAGTATCCCGATGTAGCGCAGGTAAGAAGGCGGTAAAAGAGTGATATTG
Source organism: Caldisericaceae bacterium (assembly GCA_021161495.1). Classification (GTDB taxonomy): domain Bacteria; phylum Caldisericota; class Caldisericia; order Caldisericales; family Caldisericaceae; genus AUK232. The sequence goes on from JAGHAO010000020.1 coordinate 3,076, forward strand.
TGGCTTAAATTTCCGGACAAAGACCTTTCCGAATTGGCAAAATCCGGGATAAGTACTCTGGAAAAATTTCTGAAATGGATGCTGTTTGCAAACTCGGTGCTCTTCTCTGAAAGTTTTTTGAAAAACATCAGTTCGAAATGAAGTTGGTGCGAGACGAGAAAAGAAGGAATCCTGTAAGAAAAAAGCCCGTACCTTCCGTCGGTAACTATTTTATCTATCCCGAAACGACGAATTATCTTTCCGCAGAAAATTCTTTCCTTTACTATTGCTTTTCCCGTTCTCATTAGATCGCTCATAAGGACAAAGTAAAAACTCTTGCTCCCGTAATTCCGCTCCAAAGGCGGGTATCCGGGGTAATCAATATATTCTTTAACACTTAATCCAAGTTCTTTTTTCAAAAGTGAAAGTGCATTGCCCGTGCTAAGAATGTAAACCTCGTCGCCACGTTCTATCAGCGCTTTTATAAGCGGTAAGGACCTTGTTGCGTGTCCGAGCCCCAAATTGCAAACCCCGTATAAAATTTTCATATCGTTATATTGTAAATAAAAATTCGTGTTGGCAAAACAGAATAACTTTTGCAAAGAAAATTCAAAATACCCGTAACAGGTCCTATATGGGATCCGCGCGCGAACGCCTCCTGTACGCAGTGTTTGTAAAATTTCCCAAACTCAGGGAAAAATCAAAAGGAAGGCTAACAAAAAAAGAAGGCACCGGGTGTTTTTAACCGGTGCCGCTCAAATATGGGGGGAGATGTACTCTTACTATAGTATCATAATGAAATAGTGTAAAATTTCCAAAAGCTTTTATTTGCCGTTTTTTCCAGGGCGAACCTTAAACATCGTAAAATTTGTCTCTCTGTCAAAAGATTTTGCGATTTCCACGCCTTCTATTTCGTCGATGCGGACTTCCGCAGTTGCGTAAACAATGCTCCCCTCTTCAAGCATATGCCCTCCGAAGACTTTCCCCTCATTATCCGCAAAGGCAAAGTGGATGTGCGTTTCGATTTTTCCGGAAACGCGTGATAAAAAGCCACCCGCGGAAATAAGTTCAAACATACCTTCTTTCTCCACCGGGGAAGTGTATCGACCGTCCTCGTTTACAAAAACAAATCTAATCTTTCTCAAGCTTCCTATCGCAATCGACACGGACGCAACGGTAAAACCGGATTTTTCAAATGCTTCTTTTACGCACTTCACAAGATCCGCCCCGGCTTTCACCCTGACAAAAACCGTCTTTCCTGTTTTTCCCTCAGCAAATTCGTAATCTTTCATTTCCGCCTCCGCCAGCATATTTTAGTTATTTTACTCGCAATTAAAAAGTTTGCAAATTTTTAATGTAAGTTAAAAGGATATTTCGAACGATTAAAGGTAAAAACCATTTTTGGCGGTTTCGACGGGAGCGTTTTTAAAATACGAATGAAGGTTTGTTTAACAATTCGAAAAATGTCCTCCCTGTCAAATATATAAACAAGACTCGGATAATACATTTCGAGAAAAAGAATACAGGACGTGGCTTAGAATAACAAATACGAGATTCTTCTGTCGCTACGCTCCATCGGAATGACCGCCTTTTTTGTCACCCTCGAAACGTTCCCCCACCCCCGTCACCCTGAGGCGTCTTTACTCAGGGTCTGAACGTCGAGGGAACACATTTCCCTCGAAACTTCCATTCTCCCTTTTGTCATCCTCGAGCGTATTTTGCGCTCTTTTCCTTGGCACGCATTACGCCAAGCGGATCTCTTAAAATCGAGGGAACACATTTCCCTCGAAGCTCCTATTCTCTCTCCTGTCACCCTGAGGTGTTTTTACTCAGGGTCCCGTTTTTTATTCCTTTATCAGAGTGCATTCCGAAAGCGAAAAAAGATGAGATTCCGGATCAAGTCCGGAATGACAGGAAAAAGACGAGGTGCCGAAACGAGTGCTCGCCTTCGGCGAGGAAAGGAATGCAGGATGACAGATTAGTTGTCACCCTGAGATGCATTAACTCAGGGTCTCGCTTTTGATTCTTTGTCGGAGTGAAATTTGTAATCGAGAATGGAGAGACTCTGAAACAAGTTCAGAGTGACAAATTAGAGACCCTGAAACAAGTGCAGGAGACAAATAAAAATCAAATACGAGATTCTTCGTCACTCACTTTGTTCGTTCCTCAAGAATGACCCCTACCCTGTCGCCCTGAGACGTCCCCGTCCTTGTCACCCTGAGGTGTATTAACTCAGGGTCTGTTTTTAATTCCTTTATCAGAGTGCATTCCGAAAGCGAAAAAAGACGAGGTGTCAAGCGGATATCAAAACGGATTGGTACGCCCGAGGGGGATTGAACCCCTATCTGCGGCTCCGGAGGCCGCCGCTCTATCCGTTGAGCTACGGGCGCATTCGCACAACTGATTATACATCTTCCGGTTTTGTAATCAAGTTAGATCTGCAAAACTCATTTTTCTTCTGAAAGTAAAAAGTGCCGGATTGTTTTCAATACCCGGATCCCGTTTGGAAAAGTTTTAATAAAGTCAGATAATGTAATATGAACAAATTGCCCGGAAAAGACGAAAATTTGTTATTTTTGAAGGTTGTGCCTTACATGGCAAGTTTTGAAAGCAACTTTTAAAGGTTTCAAAAGCGCATTAAGGAGGCGTTTTATGAAAAAATTTATTGCTTTGCTGCTTCTTGCCATCCTTCTTTTAAGTTTTTCGGGATGTGGGAGAAAGCAGGCGCAGGTTCCTAACGAAAATGCGAAAATCGTAAAGTTCGATTCCGAACCTGAGGGCGCAGAGGTGTTTATAGACAACGGTATGAAAGGGACGACTCCGTGCGACATCAAACTTTCGTTCGGAAAGCATTACATCCAGTTTAACAAAAAGGACTACGAATCTTACGTTATCGAAGATGCCGAAATAGGAAAGAACACAAATGTTATCAAGGCAAAACTGAGAAAAATTTCTGAGATAACACCAATTAATCTCACTGAAAATAGTAAAGTAAATGTATTGTCAAGTGCTCCCTCAAAAATTTTCTTTGTTTCGAACGGTGCGCTTTACATAAGTGATGCAAGCGGGAAAACCGCGGAGAAAATAGCAGTTGCAGACAGAGATTTCACAATAGAATTGTACGGAACTTCCCCTTCGGGGAAATGGCTTTTTTTGGATGTTGTTCCTAAAGACTATTTTATAATAAACAGACAGTATCTCTATGCCCTGAATCTCGAGAACCTTGATTTGGTTAAAATTACCGAAGATTTTTGTTTTGAAAATGCAATTGATATCTCTTTCGGACTGGGCGAAGACAAAATTATTTTGGGGACAAGAAGCGTTAACGCACCGTATTCCCCCGTCGAAGTTTTTAACCTTAATACGAAGAAATTTTCTTGTTTACTGGGCTGCACAAAAAGTAAATACGAAAAAGCATACGAGTTTCACCTATCTCCCGACGGAAAATACATTGC
>JAGHAO010000170.1 GCA_021161495.1 Caldisericaceae bacterium
AGGAAAAGCACGAGTTGCTCCTTTTCTATGAACAAGTAAAAGTTTTTCTTTACCATTTATGATATATCTTTCAAACTTTGCTATATTATGAGCAACGTCGTATAAAAGATACATACCTATTTGCTCAGGTGTTTGTTTGAAAAATTCGGCAAAAGCATTCCTTATGTGAAAGGTGATTATCTGCCTATTCACCCAGGCAAAATTTGCCGCAGCCGCCATCGCCCTTAAATAATCCCCGGATAAAGAATCGATTAACGGCAATGAAACAAGATCCTTATCTAAAAGCGGAATTTTATATCTTGCCATCCTGTTTCTCATCAGATTGATGTAATCCGTTGCAACTTGGTGCCCCAATCCTCTGGAACCGGTGTGCACCCACACCACAATCTGATTTTCAAATAAACCGAAAGATTGCGCTACCGACTGATTATATATTTTGTCAATTACGCCTATTTCAAGAAAATGATTTCCGGCCCCGAGCGTCCCTAATTCCGTTTTTCCTCTTTTTAGCGCTTTATCGCTCACGAAAGAAGATTCCGCAGTAACCATTGCACCACCGTCTTCCGTGTTTTCTATATCTTCCTTGAATGCAAATCCTTTATTTACTGTCCATCTAAGCCCTTCGTTTAAAATACTCTTTACTTCTTTCTTTGTAAATCTTAAAACACCCTGGGAACCTAATCCCGAAGGGACGGATTTATAGATCAATTCTCCCACTTTGTTTGCATATTTCAGAAACTCCTTAATAGTAAGGTTAGTTTTTATAACCCTAACTCCGCAATTAATATCAAACCCAACCCCGCCGGGAGAAATTACCCCATCCTCGGAATCAAACGCAGCCACCCCCCCTATGGGAAATCCGTAACCTTCATGCAAATCCGGCATTCCTATGGCATATTTCATAATTCCGGGTAGAGTTGCAACATTTTTTAATTGTTCGACTGCTTTATCCTTAAACAAAAAATCCGCAAGGTTCTCAGTGGTATATATCACTACGGGCACCTTCATCTTACCCGTAGGTCCTAAAATGTATTTAAAATTCGTGATTTTCATAAGAATATTATAGCACTTTGTTTTGACTTTATAAATTTGTGTTATATAATATGTTTGGTATGAAATAAACAGAAAGGAGGCAAAAATGTCAATCGATTGGAAGACAAAGTTTTCCGAAAGAAGTATTACGATGAAAGCTTCCGCAATCAGGGAGCTCCTTAAGCTTGTGGACAGTCCGGATATAATTTCCCTTGCCGGCGGAATGCCAGATCCAAAGTTATTCCCAAAAGAAGTTATCGCAGAAATATCCAGAAACGTTTTTCTGAATCATGGTGGAAAAGCACTTCAATACGGAGCAACGGAGGGCATTCCATCTCTGAGAGAAACGCTTGTTAATGAAGGAATCAGCGAGGGAATAGAAACTCTAACAATAGATAATCTTATAGTTACTACTGCATCTCAACAAGGATTAGACTTAGTATCTAAAATTTTTATAAACCCGGGAGATACAATCATAGTTGAAGCGCCCTCATACGTTGGTGGCCTTCAAGCATTTCACGCATTCCAGGCGAATTTCGAAACTGTTCCTCTTGACCACGAAGGAATAAGAACCGACTTGCTGGAAGAAAAAATCAAGAAACTTAAGTCAAAAGGGGTAAACATAAAATTTATGTACCTAATTCCCAATTTTCAAAACCCCGCAGGAGTTACATTAAGTCTTAAACGTAGAGAAGAAATACTGGAGATTAGCCACAAATACGAAGTCCCTATAATCGAAGACGACCCTTACGGTGAAATACGTTTTGAAGGAGAAACTCTTCCTTCATTAGTGGCTATGGACAAAATAGGAAATGTAATAGCCCTAAGGACTTTCTCCAAAATTTTAGCTCCCGGTTTAAGATTAGGTTGGATTATTGCAGAGAAATCTGTTATTCAAAAACTCGTTCTTGCAAAACAAGCATCAGATCTGTGCTCACCTTCATCCACTCAATATATTGCAGATGAGTTCATAAGAGAAGGCCATATGAAGGCATACTTAAATTTGGTAAGAAAGACATATAAAGAGAAAAAGGATGTTATGCTTTCCGCACTTGAAAAATATTTCCCCAAAGAAACTTCCTGGACAAAACCGGAGGGAGGAATGTTTGTGTGGGTTACCGTTCCGGAATATATAAATACGGACGAACTCTTCAAAAAAGCAATAAAAGAAAAAGTCGCATATGTCGTAGGAAGTGCGTTTTATCCTCACGGAGAAGATACGCACCACATTAGGCTGAACTTTACCCTTCCCACAATAGAGCAAATTGATGAAGGCGTAAAACGCCTCGGTAATCTTCTTAAAAAAGAAATTCGAAACTAAAAACAAAAGCCCCGCCTTCAGGCGGGGCTCAATAAAAACCCTTTAATTTATTCCAAAATTATTTTTCCGGCACCCTTTAATACATTTTCAAGATATGCATCCTCCGGAAGTGCACCCTCAAATTGCACGTTGTCGTTGATTACAACCTTAGGCACAGCATATACACTGTATTTCTGAGACCATTCCGGAAACTCATTTGCTTCTATCATAACCCCTTTTATATTATTATTCTCCATTGCCATTTGATGTGCAGTTCTGACCGCACGAGGGCAATAAGGGCAACTTGGCGTGACGAAAACAAGAATTTCAGTCGGAGAAGTAATTCTTTTAAGCTCCGCCTTTGTCTTGTCGGAAAGTTCCGTAGTTCCTCTTGAAGCATCAATTATATCTTCCAAAAGGGAAGAAAATTCATGTCCGGAAGGAATACCGTAATATATAACGTTTTTATTAGTGTTTTTACCTTCCACAAACAAAGCTGAAATTTGCTCCACTCCGTATTCCTCTTCTTTCTCCTTATCGTCCTTATAAACGGTAAGAGTTAGTTTGTCCGACAGACTAACAAGTTCTTTAAGGATCTCTTCGGTATATGGAAGATACTGAGAATTAAATTTTGTTACTTTGTCTCCACCTTCACTCTGAAGAAACAAAACAAGTTCGACTTCGCTCTCAAGCTTGGAAGAAAATAAGTCCTTAATGTACTTTTCGTCTTTTTCTTTTAATAATTTTTCCATACTTCACCTCTCTATATATTCTAAATTTTTAATATAATTCTCTGCGGAAAATTCGGCAATAGCTCCGTCTCCCGCAGCAGTCACTACCTGTCTTAAGGGTGTATCCCTAACATCGCCTACAGCAAACAATCCTTTAACACTCGTCTCTCTGTTCTGATTTGTTTTTATAAAACCTTTCTCATTAAGTTCAACTAAGCCTTTTACAATATTGCTATTTGGCACAGTTCCTATGGCAACAAAAATTCCATCCACTTTCAATAGAACTTTTTCTCCTGTTTTTACATTTTTTACTTCCAAACCTTCAACTTTGTTTTCTCCGATTACATGTTCGGAAACTGAGTTCCATTGAAATTTTATTTTCGGATTTTCAAAAGCTTCTTCCTGAAGAGCCTTAACCGCTCTAAGCTGGTCCCTTCTATGGACAACAATCACTTCCTTTGCAAACTTTGTCAGGTAGATTGCATCCGCAATAGCAGTATCTCCGCCACCCACCACAGCGACGGTTTTATCTTTGAAAAAAGCTGCATCACAAGTTGCACAGTACGATATACCCCTGCCCCTGAATTTCTCTTCTTCAGGCACGGGAAGTTTTACGGGATCCGCACCGGTAGCAATAATTACCGCTTTGGATTTTACAATCCCGCTTGAAGCAGTCTCCAACTCGAATAAATTGCCTTCCTTTTTAATTTTCCTTACCTCATCAGGAACAATTTCGGCACCAAAGCGAACCGCTTGTTTTTCCATTCTATCTGTAAGTTCTTTACCTGAAATTCCTTCAGGGAACCCCGGATAATTATCCACCTGATCGCTTACTGCAATTTGACCACCAGGTGAAAGTCTCTCAAAAATCAATGTTTTTAATCTGCTTCTCCCCGCATAAATTCCGGCAGTGAGACCTCCGGGCCCCGCTCCGATAATCGCAATATCATAAATAATCTTGCTATCGGCTTTTACTGTTTCTTCTCCGACAAAAATATTAGTAAATTCTTCCATAGCACCTCCTATACGGCTAAAATATTACAAGAGTAGTATAATTTATTTGAAAAAGGAGTCAAGGGTTATTCTTGTCTTTTTTCTTTAATTTTAGGTTCCACTCTTTTCCAAATTCTTTCAATATCGTAAAATTCTCTTTTATCCTGGAGCATAATATGGACTATAACATCTCCATAATCCATAGCAATCCATTCTCCTGTTTTTTCTCCCTCCTCCGAAAAGAGCATATTCCCCTTTTGTTTTAATCTGACTCGTATCTCCTCGGCGATTGCCTTTGCATGTTCCGCAACATCCGCAGTGCATATAACAAAAAAATCGGTGAGACTCGTAATGTCCCTCACGTCCAACAAAGAAATGTCTTTCCCTTTCTTCTCGTCCATAATTTTTACTATAAAATTCGCCAGTCTTTTGCCTTTCAAATTACCTCCTATCAATATTTTTTCTTTATTATATACAACAGCACTAAAAAGAAAAATTACAAAAAACTATCTAAAACGAAATTTTCCACATCGTTATCATTAATAACAC
>JAGHAO010000183.1 GCA_021161495.1 Caldisericaceae bacterium
AGGAAGCAATATTTGTAAAAATCTTTTCGGTAATATTGTTTTGAAGGCTTGGTAGGTTATGATTTATCTGATATTAATCTTACAAAAAAGAGAAGCCCCCTGGGGGATGGGGGGCATATTTTTTGATCTTTTTTAAAAAGGAGGAAGAAATGAAAGTTTTTAACTTTCAAGGTCTTTGCGCAAGACCGAAATGTATTATACGAAAATTTAATTTCCTGTCAAGGGTTTTTGTAAGAATTTTCAAAATCTTTATAAAACGTCGATACAATCTTATCTATTGCATCTTCATTCGAGACAAAAATCCCCACTTCCCTGTTATTTTTAAGAGAAGCATCGGAAAAATTAATCGAACCTACGTAAGCAACGGAACGGTCAATCACTACAACCTTAGCATGAACAAAAGGATTATCGAGATATTTTACGTTAACAAAATTTTGAGAAAGATATTTTCCGGAGTCTCCGTTACTTGTGATAAACTTAGGGGAAGCAAGGATAACATTTACTTTTACTCCGCTCTTTGCTTTCTTAATGAGAAGATTTTCCACATCGGCATTTTCCATCTCTTCCGCATAAATTAAGATTTCATTTCGTGCGGAATTAATCAACTCCTCCATTCTGGATAAAGAGTTCTCCGGGCTTACAATGAGTGCGCTCTCTTTGGGGGTATACGGCTTTCTATTCCAATCGCATTGAAAAATCTTTTCAAGTTCGCCTACTTCCGGTTGCGCATCCGTAACAATTCCGAACTCTCTATTTTTCGTGAAAGAACTTTTTGTAAGGTTCATTGTGAGAATGTATCCCGTTTTTCCGTCTATCACGAGAAATTTCGAATGGGTTAATTGATATGCACGGTTTGCCCATTTCGTTTCTACACCGTAATGGGACAGTTTGTCTTTCACGGATTTGTTTGCACCATATCCCTTATAAGGATTTTCTTCTAAAAGTACTCTAACCTTCACTCCTCTTTTTTTGGCGTCTATAAGGGAATTTATCACATATTTGTCGGAGAGCATATAAACTTCCAGATCCACGCTCTTTTTTGCGTCTTTTATCGCGTCGGTTATGGGATAGTCATTGCTGTCCGGCTCCACGAATACCGTTGCGGTTTGAACCGCTCTCGGATAGTGTTGAGGGACGTAAACCGGAGAAAGTTGCGGAAAAAGTTTTCCGTAAATGAGGAAAGCAACAATCAATAAAAATAATAGAAACAGATTAAAGTATGCCTTTTTATTATTATCTTGCTTCATTTGCCACACTCCTTTAAATTTTCTTTATTATAACAAATTTTCTCTTTTGTTTGCAATCGATTTATGGTATTATTTTTGTATGAAAGTAAAAGGGATTTATAAAATAAAAATAAGGGTAAAAGAAATTAGGGGCAAAGGTAAATGTGCCGCCGGCTTAAAAGTAGGCGACGAATTTGAAATAAACAAAAACGGGCAACCCGTTCCCATAAGCTTCTGTGCATGGGCATTCAATGCAATGTGGCCTTTTATAACCGCAATGCGCTACGGAGGCACGCTTCCGTGGGAAAAAGACCCTGATAAGGCTTATGTGGCTTGCCCTGATCCGGAGACAACGGTAATTTTTGAAATTATTCGAGAAAAAGACGAGGAAGATTACGAAGATTTACCCGCATTTTAAGAATGGATAAAGAAAGAATAAATGTAGAAAATCTTTTCCTGGAGCTCTTAATACTATTTGCATTAATAGGGTTCGCATACGTATTTTACAAAAAGGAAGTTGCTTTGAATTCGGTTGTTGCCACGTTGTCCGTAAAGGATCTTCCTTATTATATGTTCAGATCCCTTATGAGGATGTTTTTTGCATATATTGCAGCGCTTGTTTTTTCGTTAATATACGGTTTCGCAGCGGCAACAAGTAAAAAAAGAGAAGCAATTATGCTCCCGATTTTGGACATTTTGCAATCCGTCCCCGTGTTGGGGTTTTTCCCGGCTGCAATATTTTTCTTTATTGCAATTATTCCGAATAAAATCCTCGGTGTGGAAATTGCCTCAATATTTCTTATTTTCACCTCCCAAGTATGGAATATGGCTTTTGGTGTTTACGAGAGCATTACTACAATCCCAAAAGATCTGAAAGAAGCGTATAGTTTTTTTGACCCCCAGGGGCGCCTTGCTTTTTTCAGGCTTTACTTTCCCGCAACAATTCCGAAACTCATATACAATAGTATGGTGAGTTGGAGTAACGGCTGGTATTTTTTAGTTGCTTGCGAAATATTTGCAGTGGGGAACGCATCGTATCGTCTTCCCGGTATCGGAAGTTTCATAATGGAAGCGGCTTCGCAATCAAAAATATCTTTAACGCTGCTCGGAATTTCCACTCTTGTTGTGGTTATCGTTCTATTGGATTTGTTTATATGGAAGCCCTTATCCCAATGGTCGCGAAGGTTTAGGTATAGTATGTCTCCCGGGGAAGAGGAGGAAACGGAAGTATGGGAAGTAGTAAGCATATTCTGGGAATTTGTGGGGAATATCGTAAGAAAAATAAGGAAATTTATATTTAAAGGGGAAGGGATACAGATATCGCGCATCCATTCCTTTTTTGAGAAGCATATTGTAAAGAAAACATTATTCTATCTCAATAAAATTGTGTCTTTAATCATATTAATCCTTGCCGCAATTTTGTTTTACAAAATCTTTGTCGTGATCCCGAAATTTTTCGCGGATTTAAAAGCAACGTATTTTCTGATCTCGGCAAAAGCAATCGGATACTCTTTTGTGAGGCTTTTGATAGCCTATTTGATTTCAATTGCTTGGACAATCCCTACCGCAGTGTTCCTGTTCTATCATCAGAAAAGCGCAAAAGTCCTGTCTCCTATTTTTCAAGTGCTTGCATCAATACCCGCTGTTTCCTTATTTCCCCTCATATTGTACTATTTCATTAAAGTGCCGCACGGATTGGATATAACAGCCATTATTTTGATCCTAACCGGGATGCAATGGTACATTTTATTTAATGTGTACGGAGGATTAAAGGCAATCCCCAACGATCTGAAAGAAGTAGTGGATTCGATGGGGTTAAAGGGGTTGCTTAAATTCAAGAGGCTCTTACTGCCTGCTTCCCTCCCTTCTCTTATGACCGGAACGATAACTGCTTGGGGAGGCGGATGGAACGCTTTAATTATTGCGGAATACATAGTCCTTAGCGGAAAAACGTATTCCGTTATCGGCATAGGCAGTTTGCTGGATAGTTCTCTTGCTCGGGGTAACCAAACTCTGTTTACAATTGCATTGTTTATGATGGTAATAACGATATTCCTCATAAACCATTTTGTTTACAGGCCGCTTTATGATAAAATTTCCGAAAGGTTTAATATGGAGGCATAGTGGAACTTTTAAAGCTAAAAGGGATTAAACAGTTATTTCCGTTAAAGCATAAAGACGTGATAGTACTCGACGATATTAACATCTCGGTAGAAGAAGGAGAGTTTGTCGCGCTTGTAGGCCCCTCCGGTTGCGGAAAAAGCACATTGCTTAGAATCATTGCGGGGCTTGTAAAACCAAGTGCGGGAGAAGTTATATTCAAAGGTAAAAAAATTACCGGGATTAACCAGGACGTAAGTATAGTATTTCAAACTTTCGGACTTTTGCCTTGGCTTGATGTAACGGAAAACATAACTCTCGGTTTGGAAGCACGCGGAATGAGTTTGAAAGAGAGGTTAAGAAAAGCATTTAAATATATTGACCTTGTTGGTTTGGAAGGATTTGAGGAGGCGTATCCCAGGGAACTTTCAGGAGGTATGAAACAAAGGGTGGGTATTGCAAGAGCTCTCGTAATGGAACCCGAACTGCTTCTTATGGACGAACCTTTTTCCGCATTGGATGCATTTACCGCCCAAAACTTGAGGGAAGAAATTTTAAGGTTGTGGGGTTCGGGGAACTTGTCTCTCAAATCAATAATTATGGTGACCCATAACATAGAAGAGGCGATATACCTTGCGGACAGAGTGGTTGTTCTTTCAACTCATCCGGGCAAAGTAATCGGCGACATACGCATCGATATGAAACGCCCGAGAGACAAAGACAGTGTTGAATTTACAAAACTTTATGATAAAATATACTCGATGGTCGTAACGGCCAAATTATAAGGAGGTGAACCTTTTAAGGGAACTAAAATGGATGATGTTGCACCGTTACCTGATGTGGAAATCGGAGAAATTATAGGAATGCTTGAATATCTCAAAGAAGAAGGTGGCAGAACCGATATTTATGAAATTGCAGATGACGAAAATCTTGAAATCGACGATCTCGTCCCTATCATCAAAGTAGCAAGTTTGCTCGGCTTTGTAAGAGTTGAAAACGGAGATCTTATCCTTACGGATCTCGGAAAAGAACTCATAGAGGGCGACGAGAACAAAAGAAAATTGATTTTCAAAGAAGCGCTTAAAAAATTGCCGGCGTTCAAAAAAGTGATTGGTCTCTTGTTAAGCAATCCGAACCATACGATTGACAAAAGCGACCTTCTGAACCTTCTTATGCAAGAAATGCCGAAAGACGAGGCTCTCGATACGCTGAAAAGTTTAATAAATCTCGGGAGGTATGCTGAGCTTATCGGGTATAACCCTGAGGACAAAGAAATCTATCTGGACCAATTGAATCAAGATTCCGAAGAAGAGGAGATTAAGTAATGATTAAAGAAACATTTGTAATGATAAAACCGGACGGAGTAAAAAGAAAATTGATCGGAGAAGTGATAAAGAGATTTGAGCAAAAAGAAATGGAAATTACGGAACTAAAAATGAAAAGCCTATCACGCGAGGAAGCGGAAAAATTATACGAAATGCATAAAGGAAAGGACTTCTTCGAAAAACTGATTAACTATACGATTTCCGGAAGAGTTGTTCTTATGAAAATAAGAGGGGAAGAAGCAGTGATGAACTGCCGTATCGTGGTGGGAGAAACGTACCCGGAAAAAAGGCATGCAGGCTCGATAAGAGGTGATTTTTCCGCATATCTTACCGAAAACGTGGTGCATGCGTCGTCTTCCGATGAAGACGCAAAACGCGAACTCGGCATATTTTTCGGATAAATTTTGATTTATAACGGAAACGTATTAGAATAAAAAGGGGTGGTAATATGAGAAAATTTTTGGGTTGGGTTGTTGTATTTTTGGTTGTCGTATCCGTTGCAACGGTTGCATTAGCGTCTTTCACGGACACGAAAATAGATGTGTCTTTTAGGAATATCCGTATAATACGTAACGGAACAGTAGTAAAATCCGAATTCGAACCGTTTATATATAACGGCCATGTGTATGTGGCGTTAAAAGATATCGCAAAAATTTTCTCGACACCCGTGGAATGGGATAGCGATACCAATTCCGTAATTCTTGGTTCGAAAACAAAAAAATATTATTCACTTGCCGAAATTCCTTTTACGGAAGAAAAACTTGAAGAGCAACCTGACGGAAGTTTTGTAAATACCGGTTCTTCGTTTAATGAAGCCTTATCGGGCGTAAGGTTTGCCACGATAAACGGTGAAGTGTTCAAAGACTCCTTGCTTTTCGGAGGATCCGGAAAAGAATATTTTAAATTTCCTTTGGATCAAAAATTCGATTACCTCTCTTTTGTAGCCGGAGTAACCGACAATTCGATAGCCATAACTCCTGATGATTCCGTAACAATAAAAATATTCGGAGATTCCAAGTTGTTATACGCTTCCCCACCCCTGAAGCCGGGGAAAGGAGCCGTTTTCGTTAGAATCCCGGTAGGCAATGTAAATGTCCTTACCATAGAAAAAGACATTAACGGGAATTCAATATTAAATGCTGCTATTGTAAACGCTAAATTGACTGTTAAAAAGGAACAATGAACGGCATAAATGCATTTGATTATGAAATTACGGATGATGATGACGGATTTATCGTTGATGTTTTGGAAGAACATTCGGGTTATGACGTACTCAAACTCTCTTACAAAAGCCCCGTAAAGACAATATATGACGAGAATAACGAAGTAATCTCTTACGTTTACAAACCGAAAAAAGAATGTAAAAGAGTTATAATATTACTTCATTATCTATTCGAAAAAGTCAGGCTTACCCAAAGAATACTTTCTTTGTATTTTGTTGCTCACAATTTCTGTGCGGTTCAGTTTACCCTTCCTTATCATCTGGAAAGGACTCCCGAAGGGTACTCCTCGGGAGAGTTGTTCCTTACATCGGATCCGCATCAAAATTTTGAGGCATATAGACAAGCCGTAATTGATCTAAGAGTGCTTGGCGATTTTCTCAACTTCAGAGAGATAGACAAAATAGGCATTGCCGGCATTAGCATTGGTGCTTTAGTGTTAAATACGTTAATGGGAGTGGATTCAAGATTTAAAGCAGGGGTTCCGGTAGCCGGCGGCGGCGGACTTCATTACATAGTAGGAAAAGGGTTAAAAAAGAAATACGTAAGAGATGCTTATTTGAAGAAAGGTAGAGGCAGAACAGAAGAAGAGGCATTTAAAGAACTTGACGATTTATTCCACGATTACTTGAAAAGAGTTTGGAAAACAGGAATTGTGGAAGAACCGCCAGACGGGGAAGAGTGGTTCTTAATCGACCCAATGACATATGCAAAATTCAATTATCCGAGAAACATACTTATGATAAACGGAGCAATAGATTCGGTAATACCGAAGAAAGCGGTGCTCGAATTCAGAGAAGCGGTGGGAAACCCGCCGATCGAATGGCTCCCCTCGATGCACACGACAACAGCGCTCTTACTACCTGTTGTTTTCGGAAAAATGTACGAATTTTTTGAAAAAAACTTGTAGGAGGCGATATGAACGAAGAGTTGTTAAAATCTTTAACTGACTCGTTTACTGTTACAGGCTACGAGGAAAATTTGCATTCCGTAATTTTGAACGCCTTAAAAGGATATACCGACAAAATCGAATCACTTAAAAACGGCTCTCTTTACGCACTTAAAAAGGGAAAACCCGGAAAATGCACCTTAATGCTTGATGCACATATCGATGAGGTCGGTATGTTTGTAACCGGAATAACTGACGAAGGATTTTTAAGGATCCATACTCGTTCTATTGATCCGAAAGTTCTTCCCGGTTCCGTGGTGGTTGTACACGGCAAAAAAGATTTGAAAGGGGTGATAGGGCTAAAACCCTATCATTTGCAGAGCAAAGAAGAGATGAAAAAATACATTCCGATTGATCAACTTTTTGTTGACTGCGGAATGAGCAATAAAGAGATACGGCAAATAGTGAATATAGGGGATACGGTTTCCTTCCTGCCCGATTTTGTGAAGCTGCAAAATCTCATTTCCAACAAATCGATCGACGATAGGGCCGGCGTGTATGTAATAATAGAAGTATTGAAAAATCTGAAAAGAATCACTCCTCTGGTGAATGTAATAGGGCATTTTGCGTCTCAGGAAGAAGTAACCGGGCTTGGAGCTCTTACCTCCACATATTATTTGAAGCCAGATTTCGCAATAGCAATCGATGTAACACACGGAACTTCACCCGGCGTAACTTCGAGAGAAGCATATCAATTGGGTAAAGGGCCGGTATTATTTGTGGGGCCGGGGATAGATCACATAATACTGCAAAAACTCGTTGATACCGCAAAAAAATTCGGAATACCGGTTCAAAAAGAAATCGGGATTCTCTCCGGAACGGATCAAACGGAAATACAAATTGTAGGGAAAGGGGTTCCGTCGGCGGTGGTAAGTTTGCCGCAAAGATATATGCATACTCCCGTGGAAGTGATCGATCCCGAAGATATCAAAAATACAATCAATCTGTTGACGCTATTCATAGAAGAAATCGACGAAACATTTATGGAGGAACTCTATGGCGAACATTGAATTGATTGAAAAATTAAGCAATGCTTTCGGAGTGTCAGGGTACGAAAAGGAAGTAAGAAATATACTGAAAGAAGAAATCCGGGGATTTGTGGATAGAACGGAAACGGACTCAATGGGTAATCTTATCGCACTCAAAAATATGCAGGCAAAAGGGCCGAAGATAATGCTCAATGCCCATATGGACGAAGTGGGTTTAATCGTGGATTATATAGACGAAAACGGATTTTTGGGATTTAAAAAGGTAGGCGGCATAGACGACAGATTGCTTGCAGGAAAAAGAGTTCTGCTCGGCGACAAAAAAATACCCGGCGTAATAGGGATAAAAGCCATACATCTGCAAACCAAGGAAGAAGAGGAAAATTCGATACCCTCAAAAAACCTTTACATAGATATCGGCGCAAAAAATAAAGATGAGGCGGAAAAACTTATCCCGCTCGGCACTCCCGTAATGTTTAAAACCGAGTTTGAGGAAATAAGCAGCGGTGTTTACATAGGGAAGGCCTTTGACGACAGATTGGGCTGTGCGTTGGTTGCGGAGCTCCTGAAAGAATCTTTTAAAAATCCGATTATCGCTTTATTTTCCGTTCAGGAAGAAATAGGATTAAGAGGTGCTGCAATAGGAGCGTACAAATATACACCGGATATTTCGATAACACTCGAAGGAACAATTTCGGCCGACCTGCCGGATGTAAAAGAACACCTGAAATGCACAAAATTGGGGCAGGGGCCCGTAATCACAATTAAAGACTCCGGCACGATAACAGACAATGCGCTTCGCGAAAAACTCGTTTCAATTGCAAAGAAGCAAAAAATCCCGTATCAGTTTAAGCAGTTGCTTGCGGGAGGCACGGATTCTTATAGGATCCAAACAATGAAATCCGGAGTAAAAGTAATAACCGTGGCAGTGCCGGTCAGGTATATTCATTCGCCGGTTTCACTTTTTTACAAAACGGATTACGATAACACATTTAACCTTATAAAGAGGTTTGTCAAATCTCTATGATAGGAGGATGGAAATGGATATAGAAGTGTTAAAAAAGTTAATACACGCATTCGGCCCTTCGTCAAAAGAAGATGCAGTTAAAAAAATTATAAAACAATCCGTAAAGAAAAATCAGATTGCCACATTGGAGGAAGACAAATTTGGGAACCTTGTTGCTCATATAAAGGGCAACGGGCCTAAATTAATGATTGCGGCCCATATGGATCAAATCGGAGTAATGGTAACCGATATCGACAAAAACGGGTTTTTACGGTTAGGAGAGGTAGGAGGCATAAGGAAATCCTTTCTTGTGGGGCAAAAGTTGGTATTCGAAAACGGAGTGGAAGGGTTTGTTTACTATGAAGACAAAGACTCCCCTTGGGAAGTAAAAGAGCAGAAAATCGAAAAATTTTTCGTGGATATCGGAGTTAAAAATAAAAATGAGGCAAAGAAACTCGTCGATATCGGCACCCAAGGTATCTACAAACCCTCATTTTACAAAAGCGGAGACAGAGTAATTGCCCCGGCACTTGACGACAGAATCGGATGTCTTGTGGGCATTGAAATTATAAACTCCGTTAATCCCAAAAAACTCGCATACGATCTTTACGTTGTATTTACTGTGCAGGAAGAAGTAGGCGTGAAAGGCGCAAAAGTTTCAAGTTATGAAATCACTCCGGATTGCGGAATTGCGATTGATGTAACGGATGCGGGAGATATGCCGGAGACAGCCCCCGTTGCGCTTTCTCTCGGTAAGGGCACTGCCATAAAAGTAATGGACAGAGGAATGATTTCTTCAAAGGAAGTAAAAGAAAAATTAATTAGCACTGCGGAAAAAAACAAAATACAGTATCAGCTCGAAGTTATAACCGCAGGCACAACCGACGCCTATGCAATGCAAATAACAAAATCCGGAGTGCAAACCGGTGCCCTCTCAATACCTACAAGATACATCCATACGCCCGGGGAAACGATCGACTTAAACGATGTTAAAAATACAATAAAACTTATTAAGAAATTTGTTGAAAGATAGGAGGTAAGGATGAAAGGAATCTGGAAAAAAATCATAGAAGTGGATCTTACGGCAGGAAATGCCGTTGCAAAAGAACTACCGGAAAGTTTTTACCTTAAGTATCTCGGCGGGCTCGGGCTTGCTTCAAGATTACTTCTCGATTACACGGAAAAGGGAATTGACCCTTTATCCGAAAAGAACGTTTTGGTAATTGCCCCGGGATTGCTTGTAGGAACCGGCTTACCCACGGCATCGAAAACAACGCTTACTTTCAAATCTCCGGAAACTAACGCATTCGGAAGAAGCGTTAGCGGAGCGTTCCTTGGTGCTGCGCTAAAGAAAGCGGGATTTGACGCAATGGTGATTAAAGGAAAAAGCAATAAACCGGTTTACCTCGTAATTGACGATGAAAAGTTTACCATAAAAGATGCCTCCGGATTGTGGGGGAAAGATACACTTGAAACTCAGGAAATCTTGCAAAAAGAATTAGGAAATGATTTCAGAACCGCTGCAATCGGTCCCGCAGGGGAAAAACTTTTGCGAAT
Organism: Caldisericaceae bacterium; assembly: GCA_021161495.1. Taxonomy (GTDB): domain Bacteria; phylum Caldisericota; class Caldisericia; order Caldisericales; family Caldisericaceae; genus AUK232. The sequence goes on from JAGHAO010000183.1 coordinate 10,370, forward strand.
TGC
>JAGHAO010000102.1 GCA_021161495.1 Caldisericaceae bacterium
AAAAGACAATCCGCAGGCGGATTTGTTTGTAGGTTTGAATATGAATAATCTGCAAAAAGCGCTTGACGAAGATCTTTTTGTCCCGTATAAGCCTGAAAACGCTTCCGTGATTCCTTCTCAATATGTAATAGATAAAAAATGGAGAGTTACACCTTTTGACGGCCCCAATTCCCTTGCAATAATTTATGACTCGGAAAAAATAAAAAATCCGCCTCAGAGTTTTGCCGATCTGCTTAAACCCGAATATAAAGGCAAACTCATACTTGAAGATCCCAGGACTTCTTCTCCGGGTATGGGATTTCTCCTTTGGACGGTTGCTGTTTTCGGAGACAAGGGGTTTATAAATTACTGGAAAAAATTGAAACCGACTATTTTCCACATCTATCCGAACTGGGATTCCGCTTTTACCGCTTTCACTAAAGGAGAGGCTCCGATGATGATTAGTTACGCTGCTGATCCTGCTTATTTCTATTATGATAATAACTCAAAACCTACCAAATATAGGGCGGTAATACCCAAGGAAGGCGGTTTCCTGCAGCTGGAGTTTGTGGGCATTGTTAAAGGAACCAAACATTTGAATCTTGCGAAAGAATACGTCAATTTTATGCTCTCAAAAGACTTCCAGAAAGAAATCCCCCTGCATCAATGGGATTTCCCCATAGACAAATCCGTTAAACTTCCGGAATGTTTTAAGTACGCAGCCAAAGCAAATAATTATGTTTCCGTCTCACCAGAAAAAATCAGCAAATATTCAAAGGAATGGCTTAAAGAATGGATTAATTTAATAGTATCCGAATAAGAACTAATTGCTTCATAAGGGCTTGAAATTATTACTAAAAAAGTTATAATTAAATCGAAAACTAATGATGGAGGTTGAAAGATGAGTGAATTTTTGGGAAACAAAAAGATGAGTAGAGAAGAGAGGATAGCCCTTATGAAGCGTTTGCTTTTGGATATGGACAAAGGCAATATAACTCCGGAGGAAATAAAGAGCAGATTTAAAACAATACTTGCCGATATGCATCCGGTTGAAATTGCGATTATAGAAAATGCTTTGATAAACGACGGCTTTCCGGCGGAGAAAATCCACAACCTTTGTGATGTGCACATAGATATTTTCCGTGAGTCCATAGAAAACCAGGCTCCGATTGCACAGAAGGGGCACCCTATTTATTTGTTTATGGCAGAACACGTTGCATTGCTGAAGTTGTTCGGAAAAGCGAAAACAATGTCTAAGGAGTTAAAAGAATATTCCTCTTTTGAAGAGGCTAAAAACCTCATAGACAATCTTAAGAAAGTTGCTCTGGAAATGAAAGGCGTTGAGAGTCATATGTTGAGAGAAGAGAATGTTTTATTTCCGTATCTCGAAAAGCACGAAATCATTCAGCCTGCAAAAATAATGTGGACGGAACACGACTCTCTCAGGGAAAGAATAAAGGAACTTTTATCCACCTTGGACAGCCCCAACGAATCTTATCAGGACTTTGCCAAACATATCGATTCCCTCATACTTTACATAGTGGATTTGAAATCGAACCATATATACAAGGAAAACAAAATTCTTTATCCTTCCGCGATAACTAAACTCACGGAGGACGAATGGAATGAAATCTGGGAGCAGATGGACGAAATGGGATATGCTTCTTTTACTCCGGAGAAAGCAAAGTGGCATAAAAAAGTTGTTAAAAATAATGAAGTTAGCAGAGAAGAAGACGAAGTGCAGATAAAATTAAGAGAGTTATTAGACGCCGTAAAGAAAAATGCACTCGGTGATAAGGTGAAATTCGAATACGGAGAGTTAACTTCGGAGCAACTCAAAGCGATGATGGATATCTTACCTGTTGAAATAACATTCATAGACGACAAAGACATTGTGCGTTATTTTAACAGAGCGGAAAATCGGGTTTTCCCCAGAACCAAAGCGGTGATAGGCAGGACTGTGCAGAATTGCCATCCGCCGAAAAGCGTTCATATTGTTGAAAAGATACTTTCTGACTTTAAGAGCGGAAAGAGAGGTAATGCCGATTTCTGGATTCAAATGAAAGGCAAGTTTGTTTATATAAGATATTTTGCAGTAAGAGATGAGAAGGGAAAATACCTCGGCACACTTGAGGTTACTCAGGATGTCACAGATATAAGGAACTTACAGGGTGAAAGACGTATATATGCGGAAGAGTAGGGGAGGCAATGATGATTGAAAAAGAAAAAATTATAGAAGCTTTGAAAAATGTTTATGACCCGGAAATTCCGGTTAATATAGTGGATCTCGGCTTGATATACAATATCGATATTGACCAGGAAAAGGGGCTTGTCACAATTACAATGACATTGACTGCGCAAGGCTGTCCCTTGGGAAATTATATTCTCCACGATGTTGAATTGGTGACAAAAGATGTAGACGGAGTGAAAGATGTAAAAATAAACCTTACTTACGATCCTCCGTGGAGCCCCGAAATGATGAGTGAAGAGGCGAAAAAGAATTTGGGGTATTTATAAAATAATTTAATTTTTATATTTGTCGCTCTTCTGATAAACTGATTAAAAGCAATTTATCGGAGAGCTGCCAAATGAAAGAAATTTTCGTTGTCGCTCTCTTAATAGGTGCTGTGTCCTATTTTGCGAGCGACATTGTTTTTAACAGAAGATACGGATTTGTAAAATACTCCGGAATCGAGCTGTATATTGTTGGAGTCTTGTTTTCTTTTGTAACGGATAAAAATATTATTAGCAGTCTTCATATTTTTGTCATTGTTGCCTTGACGTTTATAGGGTTTTCTTTCGGGATCCAATTTGATAGAAACACGGTGAAACGCATTACTTTTAAGGAGTTATCTTTCGCATTTTTGTTCTCCCTCACTTTTTTTGTAATATACCTCTTGTTGGGATTATTGGGTTTCAATGATAATCGAGAGGTTTTATCGATGATTTTATCTATGCCGTCTGTTTCTTTTTTGTTTGCTATAGGGGAGAAAAGATTTTCGGTGGTTTCATCGGAGATAAGTATAGTTTTTGTCCTTTTGTTCGGAAGTTTTCTAAAATTCGGTTTCTCTACGTTGGTTGTTTTTCTTTTGTCTCCTGTTTTTGCGTTTGTGTTGTTCTTTTTTGAAAAAGCACTTAACAAAGAGGAAATGAACATAATACTATTTGCACTGCTGTTAATTGAATCTTCGCTTTCTGCTTCTCTCGGTTTTGACCCGCTACTTTCTTCATGGCTATTTGGTTTTGTATTTGCCTTACTCAGCAATTCTCAGGTGTTTATCAAATCTTTTGATGCTCTTGAGAGGCCGCTGTTTCTCAGCCTGCTGTTTTTTATCGGTGCAAATTTCGGGAGTGGTTTTTATGAATTACCAAAGTTATTGTCACTTATATTGCCTGCCCTCGTGAAACCGGCGTTTGGTGGTTTGTTATTTCACAGTAATCCGTTATTGTTTCTGCCGATAGGGGCAATGGGAATCGCAGTGGCTGCGGAAAGCAATTCTTCTAAAATAATGACTTTCACGGTGATTAGTTACTTTATGTTTCTATTCCTTTCCGAAGTGTTCAGGAGGAAGTTTTTGAAATGATTTATCTTCTCGCTTCTTTGGGATTTGGCGCACTATTCTTTATGTTGAAGACGTATTTACAATTAAACTCTTTTTATCTCATCGCTTTTTCGTTAGGCTTTTTAATTCTCATTTCTTTTTTTACCGGAAAGTTTTTCAGTAAGATAGGATTGCCTGCGATTACGGGGTATTTAATTACCGGCCTTATTTTGTCTCCTTATTTGACAGGAGGAGTTCCCGTTTATGTTTTGAAAGCGACTAAATTCATAGAAGAGATCGCGATTGTTTTTATTGCGTTTCAATCCGGGATGGAAATAGAATTAAAATTTTTGAAACAGTACGGTAAAGAAGTTATACGTTTGACAATGCTTATTGCTTTATTTGCCTTTGCCGGTATATTTGCTACAAGTTTATTTTTACTAAAAAAATTTCCCGGTAACGTATTGAATACCTCAATTATTTTAGGTATTCTTCTGATTTTGAAATCCCCGCTTTCTACAATTGCAATAATAAAGGAGAGCAACACGAATACATTATTCGGAGAAAAAATTTTGGGTATTGCGGTATTTAAAGATGTTTTGGTGGTTACTCTATTTGCTATTATCGTGCCGTTGCTTACTTCGGGAAACAGCTCCGCAAAATTAATCGTGTACGGATTGATCGGTTCTGTTGTTTTTGGGATATTGTTGGGTTTTCTTATTTCTTTGTATATGAAACATATAAAGGCTGAGGCCCACGTTTTAATATTTTTGTTGGCGCTATTTATTACGGAACTTTCTTATATACATTTGGACCCTTTGATAATAAGTGTCATTGTGGGCTTCTTCATTAAGAATTTCACGGTGTATGACAATGAATTTTCTAAAATTTTAAATACCTTCTCGCCTATTTTGTATCTGCTATTTTTCACTCTTGCGGATTCCGGAATAGATGTAAGAAACCTCATACCCTTAATACCCGTATCGTTGTTATTTATCGCAGTAAAATGGGTGTTTACAATGCTTGGAATATCTCTCGGAACTAAGGATGTATCTTTAAGAAAGTACGGTGCAATAGGCCTTTTAAACCAGTCGGGTCTTTCTCTTGCGTTGATTGTTTTGGCCGAAGCCGCTTTTCCTGTGGAAGGACCTATTATAAAGGGTATAGTTATTACTGTAATTGTTTTAACGGATATTTTTGCCCCTGCTTTGTTTAAGAAAGTTTTGGTGAAGGTTAGCACCGAAGAAGCGAATTAGATTTTGGTGTGGTGGAGATGAGGGGATTTGAACCCCTGACCCCCTGCGTGCAAAGCAGGTGCTCTCCCGCTGAGCTACATCCCCACAAAAAATGGTGGGCCTCTCTGGACTCGAACCAGAGACCTCGTCCTTATCAGGGACGCGCTCTAACCTGCTGAGCTAGAAGCCCGACCAAACATATTGTATGAAAAACTGCCCTTTTGTCAAGAGAAAATTGAATGTTTTAATTTTTTCTTTGAAGCACGGGACAGACAAAGAAATCCGTTATTCCGCAACCGTTGCAAATCCCGTTACGGCAGTCATTCGTTGTTTTGCCTTGGAAAGCTTTATTCCTTTCGAACAGAAGGTATCGCTTTGATACGCCGCATAAAAGGTGATCCCACGGGAGTATGGCGTCCGTTGGAATTTCGGAGGTGTAGAATGACGGGGAAATGCCGTTTTCTTCAAATGCTTCAAGCCATAAGTCTAACTTGAAGTGTTCTACCCATCCGTCCATCTTTGCCCCTTTGCGGAAAGCCGTTTCTATAACATTTGAAAGTTTTCTGTCTCCTCGGCCGAGGGCCACTTCAAGATAGTTCATGTCGAAAAATCCGAAATCCACTTTGAACTGTCTCCCTCTTAGTTTGTCAAGAATTATTTTCTTCTTTCTGTACAAATCATCTAAGTTTTCGAATTTTTCCCACTGGAAAACGGTGTTAGGTTGAGGCATAAACGGATTGATACTGAGATGCACGGAAAATGGTTTCCTGAATGTTCTGAACTTTTGCCCGTATGCATAGATTCTTTTTGCAAGGTCTGCGATTGCCTCAACGTCTTCATCGGTTTCGGTAGGTAAACCGATCATAAAGTAAAACTTCATCGTATGAAACCCGAGGGACACCGCCTTTTTAACCGTATCGAAAATGTCCTTCTCATTTATTGTTTTATTTATTACGTTTCGCAGTCTTTCCGTTGCCGCCTCAATTGCAAACGTAATTGTGTGCACTCTCTGCGATACTATCATTCTGCCGAGTTTTTCCGGAAATTTGTCGATCCTCAAAGATGGAACGGATATGGAAACATGGTATTTTCGACTGATTTCTTCGGCTACGTCTATTATTTCGTCAAGGTGAGAATAATCGCTGCTGCTCAATGAGAGCAAAGTTATCTCTTCGTATCCCGTATTCTTTAATATTTCTTCCATTTCGTATTTCAGCCGTTCCACCGATTTTTCTCGCACGGGCCTGTATACCATACCCGCCTGGCAGAATCTGCAACCTCTGGTGCAGCCTCTGAAAAGTTCCACGTTTGCTTTATCCATTGCTACTCTGCCAAACGGAACTACGGGTTTAAGCGGGGAATAAGATTTGTTTATATCGGGAACGACGTCTTTTATTACATACATTTCATTATGCAGAGGAATGATTTTTTTGATCCTGCCGTCTTTTCCGTATTCAACGTCAAAATGTGAAGGAACATATATTCCTCTGACTTTTGAAACTTCATTCAGGAATTCCTTTTTGTTTTTTTTATTCCAAATTTTAAATTTTTCTATTACCCCTCTAAGTTCGTATTCTCCTTCTCCCAGTGCAAAAAAGTCGATGAATTTAAACATCGGTTCCGGATTGTATGCCGCCGTGCCTCCCATAAATACGAGGGGATATTCTCTTTTCTCGGAGTAAAGAGGGATTTTGGCAAGTTCGAGGATATTTAGAATATTCGTATAGTCGAGCACGGTTTGAACGCTGAATGCCACGATGTCAAATTCATTTACCGGAGTGTGAGATTCCAGAGTGAAAAGCGGAGTTCCTGTATCCCTTAGATATTTTTCCATATCTTCTAACGGCGAAAAAGCTCTTTCCGCAACTACATCTTCCATATCATTCAGCATATGGTATAAAATCTTGTAGCCGAGCGATGACATCCCTATGTCGTATAAATCGGGATATACAAAGGCTATCTTTATTTTTCCTTCATGTTCCTTGTGTATGCTGTTAAGTTCGTTTCCGAAATAAGCGTAAGGTTTTTGAAATTTTACTATTTCCGAAATCTTCATATCGATATATTGATCTCCTCTCTGTAGATATAAATATTAACCACCAAACCAAGTGCAATAAAGTTTGCTATCGTGGAACTTCCGCCAAAACTCACAAAAGGAAGCGGTATTCCCGTAACGGGCATAATCCCTGTACACATTCCTATATTTATAAATATTTGAGTCAGAAACATAGCAAATACACCTATCGTTATCGCCTTGCCGAAAACGTTTTCCGTAGAGGCATAGGTTTTTATTATAAATAAAAGAAGCCCTACATACAATAAAATCAAAATTAGTGCTCCTATAAATCCGAAAGCCTCCCCTATCGCCGAAAAGATAAAATCTGCGTACTGGACGGGCACAAAATGAAGTTTCGTAAAAGTGCTGTTTTTTATTCCTCTGCCGAATAAACCTCCGGAACCTATTGCTATTATCGATTGGATTACGTTATAACCGCTACCAAGCGGATCCTTCTGCGGGTCAAGAAAGATCAATATCCTTTTTACTTGATACGGCTTAAGAAATTTAAATGCGATGGGAATGCTTGCTGCTACCGAAATAAGTACGGACGCAAAATACTTTACGTTAAAGAAGAAGAATACCACAAATATAAAGATAGAAAATAATACGATGTCTGTTCCGAGATCCGGCTGCTTAAATATTGCGGCGAACGGTAAAATTAAGGAAACTGCAAGCATAAAAAATTTTTTATGCTCTTTCAACTCAAGTTGCACGATGTATGCGAAAAAGATGATTAAAAAGGGTTTTTCAAACTCCGAGGGTTGAAAAGTTATGAGACTTCCTATTTTTATCCAACGCCTTGCTCCGTATGCGGAATGTCCTAAAAACAATACGGAAAGGAGCAATACAAATCCGAGGATATACAATAAAGGAGCAAAATATTTTAGTTCCCTGAAGTCGAATTGGATCATTAAATACATTATTAAGAAACCGATTAATATATATATTGCTTGCCTTTTAACGTAAAAAAAACCGTTTCCCGTTATTGATAATGCAAGAAGGGAAATTACCGATAATGCTATAACTTCGGCAAGAACCGACAGGGGTATCCTTTTCACTCCGTTATGATTTCTTCACTCCTTTAACCGGTACGACTGCTTCTAATATTGTTTTATGAGTTTCTCTGCGAATATCAATGGAAATATCCGATTCCCCGACCTCTACATATCTATTGATCACTTTGAGTATATCCTCTTTTAATTCGTTTAAAACAGACGGAGAAAGCAGCGAGCGGTCTTGAACCAGTATCAATTTCAGGCGTTCTTTGGCTATTTCATCGGTATGTTTCCTGGAAAACCAACTCATTATTTCCTCCTGAAAAGATCAAGAAAACCCCGCTTTTCTTTGGGAATTTCCAAAAACGGGACATCTTCTCCTTCAATTCTCTTTGCAATATTGTCAAATGATTGCACGGAAAGCGACTTTCCGACAATGGAGAGAATTTCTCCGCGATTCTCCGAGTCTATGATTTCTTTGTCTTCGGGTATTACTCCTATGAGATCCAGTCCGAGAACGTCAATAATATCATCTTTATCCAATGTTTTTCTTTTTGCTACAAGATTTGGGTCGTATCTGTTTATTATTAGAGAAATACCTTCGATTCCATTATTTTCCAGAAGTCCTACAACTCTGTCCGCATCGCGTACGGATGAAACATCCGGAGTTACAACGATTAGCGCTTCGGTTGCAGGGGCAGCTGCGGACCTAAAACCATTTTCTATTCCCGCAGGTGAATCTAACAATACGTAATCGAAGTTTTCTTTTATTATGGAGATAATTTCGTTTATTGCCTCTATATCAACGTCTTCTTTCGTGTGCATTTGAGATGCGGGAAGTAGAAATAGGTTTGACAGATGCTTTTCTCGTACAAGTGCCTGTGATATTTTACATCGTCCCTCCACTATATCCATTATGTTGTAAACTACTCTGTTTTCAAGCCCCATTACCACGTCGAGGTTCCGTAACCCTATGTCCATATCCGCTACAACCACTTTTTTCCCGAGTTTTGCAAGTGAGGCTCCGACATTTGCCGTGACTGTTGTTTTGCCTACGCCTCCCTTTCCGGAAGTTATTACAATTGCTCTTCCCATTATCTCCTCCTTATCGACTTTTTCGCACCTAAAACTTTAACGTTGATTTTACCGTTTTCTACGGTTGCAATACGTGGCTTTCTATATGTTTTCCCCGATTTGTTATTGTCGAATATTACGTTTCCTATGGTCATCCTGAGAGGCATAAATCCGAGGGAAATAACACTTTCACCTGCATTTACTATACCTCTTACGATACCAAATACGTACACGCTACCCGTTGCGTTTACTTCGGCGCCTTCATTTATATCACCTAATATTACTACGTTTCCGTTATGTCTGATCAATTGCCCTGCGCGTAGGGTATGAGATACTATTATTGTTTTTTGCAGTCCCGCATCAGGCCGTGGTGTTATTTCTTCTTTGCTTATCCTTATGTTTGTGCCTTTTAACGAAAATTCGATTCCGAATCTCGAAAATACTTTTTTTAAATCATCTATATCGCTTTCCGTAAGGCTCATGCCGTTAGGATCCACTTGCAAATCTGCGCCGGAGAAAAATACTTTTCTTTCATTGAGTATTTTTTCAAGGTAATCTAAAATTTCATTCATACTAAAGGACGGGTTTAAAATTGCTACGATGCCGTCTTTTACTCCTTTAAAAACTACAGGGTTTACCATTATTTCCCTCCCGGTTTTTTGATTTCGTAATATGTTTCAAATAACTTTCCCATAAGCGGAGATAGTGAATGACTGGAGGCAAAATCGGAGTTCTCAAAGAAAAACAGCCCCACTATTTCGGGATCTTCCCGATCGCTAAATGCAATAAGCCAATGATCTACACTATTTTTTCCTATTTCCGCAGTTCCGGTTTTTGCACACACAGTCCTTCCTCCTATTTTCATAATACGCATTTCGGGGCGATTTGCAAGCATCTCCATACCATTTTTTACAACATCCATTACATCATTTGGTAAGTCCTCTTTTAGCCGTATTTTTTTGCCATAGGTTTTTATTACTTTACCGGAAGAATCCGTAATTTTCAACAGTAAATGCGGAGTGTATTCCAGTCCGTTGTTGGCCAGCCCTTCGTAAAGGGTTGCCATTTGAATAGGAGTTACCAATAAAAATCCTTGCCCTATGGAGAGATTGGCGGTGTCTCCTATGTACCATTCTGTGCCAACCGCATTTTTTTTCCATTCCGGAGTAGGCAAAAGTCCGCTGCTTTCGCCTGGTAAATCAATCCCGGTTTTTTCTCCCAGACCTAATGATTTTGCATACTCGTCAATTGCGGATATCCCTGTTTTTGTTCCTATGGTGTAAAAAAATACATCGCTTGAATTTGCAAGTGCCGTTTCGGGATTTTGGTATCCGAAAGCAGCAGGGTATATCCAGTCCCTGAAGGTGACATTCCCTATTCTGATCGAATTTTTACAGTAAATCACCGTATTTTTTGTAATTGTGTGAGTCATTAATGCTGCAATGAGAGTTATAGGCTTAAAAGTAGAGCCGGAGGGATACTCTCCCTGTGTTGCTCGATTGAAAAAAGCATTTTTTTGAGAGAGTTCCTTGTATTCTTTTTCGTTCATCCCTTCTATGAGTTTGTTCGGATCGAACGAAGGGCGGGAAACCATTGCAAGAATCTCCCCGCTTTTAGGATCCAACGCTATTGAAACTCCGGTTTTGTCTCCGACTAACTCTTCTAATTTTTTTTGCAGTCTGATGTCGATCGTGAGGTAAATGTTGTTTCCGGGCACGGGTTCCTCCGCAGATAGAACTTTTATGATTTTTCCCGAAGCGTCGATCTGCACTTCTTCCTTGCCCTTTTCTCCCCTGAGAAAATTTTCATATTCCTTTTCTATGCCTTGTTTTCCGATGTAATCGTTGTAATTGTAAAATTTGTCTTGCTTCAAATCGTCTTTTGTAACAAGTCCTACAAACCCTAAAAAATTTTCTCCGATTTCTCCGTATGGATAGAACCTTTTTGCCCGCAATGAAATATCAACTCCGGGTAACTCAAATGAGTGTTCCTTAATTGCTACTACTTGTTTTAGGGATAGTTCTTTTTTTATAACTACGGGGTCATACGGGGGAATGCCGGAATTGTTTAATATTTCTTCGATTTTATCCACCGGAATTCCTATTATACCGGAAATATATTCCAATTCTTCTTTTGGTTTCTTGAGGTAGCTCCTTGTGATTTCAAGATAATAAGACGGCAAATCTTCTGCAAGGACAACACCGTTTCTGTCAAGAATTTTCCCTCGCACGGTGGGAATTTCAATAATTCTTATACTCTTGTTTTCCGAGAGGTTTTTATAATAGCTCCCTTTAATTATTTGCAAATAAAATATTCTCGAAATGAGCGTCACCGTTATTAAAAAGACAATTACGTACAAGACGGTGGTTTTTGTTTTCTCACTCATACTTTGCCGTTATCTCCTCTCCTTTTTTGAAGACTGCGCTCATTAGAGGATAAAGTATTATTGAGAATATGAAGGTGAAGAGTTCAAATTTTAGGATTCCGTAAAATTTTAACCGTAAGGAAAGGGCGAGCACAATAAGCGATGAAATTAAAAGAAATGATGCAAACCTGTTTATCGGGAAATAGGATTTTATGAATTTGTAAAGAATTAGTGCGAGAAGGAAAATTACAGTGAAGGGACCTATGTAGCCGCTAAATAGAATATCGTTTATAATGCCGGAAAGTACGACGAAAGGAATAATTATTTTGTAATTTTCCACTTTGGTAATGCAAAAAGATGTAAATATAATCGTCAGATATGTTTTAAATATCCCAGAAAGGGGTACGTCGAGAATTGCAAAAATCAAGAATAAAAGTGTAATTAAAATAATGTATTTATAATTCTCTTTCATTTTTCTATTATTAGCACTTCAAAAAGATTTTCAAAATCCACAGCGGGCTTTATGAGAGCGGTTGTTGTAATATTCCCTGATTTTTTAACGGAGTAAATTCTTCCGACTAAAATATTCTGAGGGTAAATCGAACTTATCGAAGTAGTGAGCAGCGGATCTCCCGATGCAATTTTAGGCGTTTTCATCTTAAATTCTATTTTTAGCGAATCTCTGTTTCCCTGAGCCACTCCGAGTTCGCCTGTATATGCATCTTTTACGGATACGAAAAATCTCGGATCCGTTGGCAATAAAATTTTCGCCGTATGAAGTGAAACGGAATAAACAATCCCGATTAGTCTGAGGGTTCCGGCATTTACTGTAACGACAGGGCTACCTATTTTTACTCCGGAGGCTGTTCCTTTGTCTATAATTACAAATCGAAACGGCATTTCGGTATTTCCGATAACATTTGCTGCGATAAAATTGTAATTTACCCCGGATTTTAAATTTAGGATTTCTTTCAGGCGTTCATTTTGCATTTCTTTGCTTCTCAAAATTGCAATTTGATTTTTCAGATCTTCATTTTCCTTTAAAAGTTCTTTGTTTTTTATAAGGAGGGATTTTTTACTTATGAAAAACGCCCTTGTATTTAGAAAGGATGTTCCGATATGCCTGAATCCGAGAGAGATTTTTTTTACCGGGCTAATTAGAAGTGCATCGGCAATTTTATACATAGTTATCCCTCTGCTGCCAAGACCTGCAGCAAACAGAATCAAAAATATTATAATTAATACAACAAGCGCTTTTTGCGGATCGTTTTTGTTTATCAATTTACGAGAATAAGGTGTCTCTGAATAAATCCACTTTCTCCAAAACTTTTCCCGCACCTATTGCAACTGCGGATAGAGGATCTTCCGCAACGTTTACAAGTATTCCCGTTCGTTGAGTGATAAATTTATCGAGATTTCTCAACAAGGCACCACCTCCTGCAAGCATTATCCCCCTGTCCATAATGTCGGCTGAAAGTTCGGGAGGAGTAATCTCAAGGGTTGATTTTATGGTGTTAAGTATTTCCTGAATAATAGGTTGCAATGCTTTGCGTACTTCTTCGGAGTCTATCTGAACCGATTTCGGTAGTCCGTCAATTAAGTCTCTTCCTCGCACTTCCATTTTCTCTTCTTTATCGAGGGGATAGGCATTACCAAGCCTTATTTTTATCTGCTCGGCGGTGGATTCTCCTACAAGCAAACTGTATTGCCTCCTTAAGTAAGAGATTATTGCGTCGTTCATTTCGTCTCCGGCGATTCTTATCGATTTTGAGACCACTATTCCCCGCAGGGAAATTACGGCAACCTCAGTTGTTCCACCCCCGATATCCACTATCATTGAGCCTCTTGCTTCTTCTACGGGTAGTCCCGCACCCACTGCTGCCGCCATAGGTTCTTCGATAACAAGAGCCTGCTTTGCTCCGGCAAGAACTGCCGCTTCTATAACAGCCTTTTTTTCCACCTGGGTAATTCCGGAAGGAACTCCTATAAGCACCCTCGGCCTGAAAATTCCTCTTTTGGCTCCGGATTTTGTGAGGAAGTAATCGAGCATTTTTTCCGCTATATCAAAATCCGCAATGACCCCGTCCCTTAAAGGCCTTATTACTTTTATTTCAAAAGGGGTTTTACCAGCCATATATTTTGCTTGGTTTCCCACATATACGATTTTTCCTTTTGAATTTACGGCGATTACCGTAGGCTCTCTAAGGACAATTCCTTTACCCCTCATATAAATTACGGTATTCGCCGTTCCAAGATCTATTGCAAGTTCTTTGCCACTTAAGAATCCCATATCTCACCTCTCTATTTTTTTAATTAGTTCTCTTAAAGTACTTACGGGAAGCCCTATAACATTATCCAAGGGCCCGTTAATCTTGTTGATAAACGATGCTCCTATCCCTTGTACTGCGTATCCTCCCGCCTTGTCTTCTCCTTCTCCGGATTTGATGTACTCTTCTATTTCTCTTTTGCTCAACTCTCTGAATCCCACTTCGGTTTTGCAGAGGTCTGTTACAAAATTTTCGCCTTTTATCACGGCAAGGCCCGTTATTACGTAATGTGTTTTCCCGCTCAGCAAATTTAGCATACTATTCAGTTCTTTTTTATCTTTGGGCTTTCCCAATATTTTATTTTCTATTACTACGATAGTATCTGCCCCAATTACAACTTTCTGTTTATGTGCTTTTGCCACGGAAAATGCTTTACCGTAAGCGTTGTATAATGCAGTTTTTTCAGGAGACGGAAACGTCTTCTCCCGGAAAATTGCTTTCACGCTTTTAAATTTAAATCCCCATTTTTTGAGTATCTCTATGCGTCTCGGAGACGCCGAGGCAAGAATTA
>JAGHAO010000191.1 GCA_021161495.1 Caldisericaceae bacterium
GAGGCTTTCCGAAACTCTTTGTTCCGGCAGGAACCGTTGTAGTGCTCGCACCGTAAGGGGTAGCACCGCTTCTCTGGTTTCCCGTATTCATATATCCTTCGTTATCGTAAACCACATACAGGAATTTGTGTCCTCTCTCCAATGCACCGGAAAGCGCCTGGAAACCGATATCGTATGTTCCACCGTCTCCGCCGAAGGCAACGATATTGACTTCTTTTCCGATTTTTCCTCTTTTCCTTAACGCCCTGTAAGCGGTTTCAATTCCGCTTGCAACTGCCGCCGCATTTTCGAAAGTGAGATGAATCCATGGAACTTTCCATGCGGAGTAAGGATAAATTGTAGTAACAACTTCAAGGCAACCCGTTGCGTTTGCAACAATGACGGGTTTATCGGATGCGGCAAGTACGGTTCTCACGATCGAGCCGATTCCACAACCCGCACACATTCTATGCCCGGAAGCAAGTGCGGGTTCTTTTGCCATTATCTCTTGTAAAGTAGCCATAGTCTTACCCCCTTAACCTTATATATCTCTGCTCTTCGGGATTAACGTTCCCGGAAAGCAACTCTTCAAATACCTTCTTAATATCGCTCTTGAAGATATCTTTTCCGCCGAGGCCATAGACATAACTCTGTAGTTTCGGTTTGTTTTCCGATTCGAATAATGCGTTCCGCACTTCGGTGTAAAGAGGAGCATAGGCACCAAATGCAATAGAACGGTCAAGAACACCGATTGCCTTAAATTTTTCAAGAGCTTTTCTCATCTCTTTGTAAGGGAAAGGCCTAAACAGAATCGGTTTTATAAGCCCGACCTTTTTCCCTTCTTCACGAAGTTCGTCAACAGCATCTTTTGCAGTTCCCGCAGTGGAAGAGAGAACGACAATAACGACTTCGGCATCTTCCGTTTTATACTCTTCGAAATACGGATATTTATGCCCGGAAATTTTTGAAAGTTCGTCACCTACTTCGAGATAAACTTTCAAGGCATTTTGCATTGCTTCTTCCTGCTGGCGCTTGATCTCGAAATAGTAATCCGGAAGAGCAAGAGGACCGATTGTATAAGGATGATCCACGTCAAGAAGGTACCTATCGGGATTTCTTTCACCAACAAACTTTCTTACAGCATCGTCGTCAAAAATTTCGACATTCTCTACACCATGGCTTATGATAAATCCGTCCTGCATTACCATAACAGGAAGTAAAACATCTTTATGTTCGGCAAGCCTTATTGCAAGAAGCGTATTTTCATAGGCTTCCTGCGCATTTTCCGAATATATCTGAATCCAGCCGATAGTTGTCGCACCCATTGAATCCGAATGGTCGCAATGAATATTGATCGGGGCAGAGAGCGCCCTGTTTACAATCGGCATAACTATAGGGAGCCTTAATCCGGGAACTGCCGCAACGACTTCCCACATAAGCGCAAGGCCCTGAGATGCGGTTGCACACATTGCTCTTGCACCCGCAGCGGATGCTCCGACTGTGCAGGACATCGCCGAATGCTCGGACTCCACGGGAATCATTTCCGTATCCACAATTCCGTTTGCAACAAATGACGCAAATTGTTCGACAATCGGAGTTTGCGGAGTAATAGGGTATGCCGCTACGACATCGGGGTTAATTTGCCTCATTGCTTCGGCAACTGCCTGTGCACCGGTTATTGATTTCCATTTGCTCATACTTCGCACCTCCTATTTGGAAGCCTTTGCGGCTTCTTCTTCTCTCACCATCTTGATTGCATGCGTGGGACACTCTTCCGCACAAATACCGCATCCCTTGCAGTAATCAAAATTCGTCTCAAGCCTTACAGTCCCTTTGTAGACTCTTCCACCAAAACCTTTAACACCTTCCTCGGTAACCTTGACCGGTATTGCCATATCCGGGCAATACGCCACACAGAACATACAATGCGTGCATTTATCGGGATCCCAGATAGGCCTAAGCGTGCGCCAGGAGCCCGTTTTATATTCGAGGGAAGATGCAGGCGGTAAATCCGAACCGCGCATCAGTTCCTTCCAACCTTTTTTTTCACTCATTTTGCTACCTCCTCATAAGCCTTTCTCAAGCCTTCAAGGTTTTTATTAACCTTTTCTTCACCTAATTTTTCCAGGAAGTGTTCTTTTATAACTTCTTCAAGAGATTCCAGTTTCACGACGCCCGTTACTTTAAGCAATGCACCAAGCATCGGGACATTCGGAGCATCAATTCCGAGAAGACTTAAAGAAATTCCGGTCGCATCGAGAACATACGTTTTCCCGTTAAACCCGGTCTGTTTTTTCACTTCTTCCACGGAATCCGTGCTGTTTACGATCAAAACGCCGTTTTCTTCCGAGAGCCCGTGAATTACGTCGATTGTTCTTGCAAGGCCCGGATCAAAAACCAAAACCGCATCCGGATTTACAATTGGCTCGTGAGTTCTTAATCTTTTTGTTGAAATTCTTGTGTAGGATACCGTAGGTGCTCCTCTTCTTTCGGAGCCGTATTCGGGGAAAGATTGAATCCATTTGCCTTCTTTAAATGCCGCTTCCGCAAGAAGCTGAGAACCCGATTTGGCACCTTGTCCCGCCCTTGCGTGCATTCTCACTTCATAGACATCCTTCATAAAAAGTGCCTCCTTTCGTTTCGATAGTTACCATCAGAAAAAAGGGCGTTTGCACGCCCTCAAACTATTTATCCGATTTCCTCTACATGGATGCATTGAACGGGGCAGTTCTCCGCCGCGTCCTTGTTGCAGTCTGCATCCGATTCAAAGGAAATTGGACTTGCTTTACCGTCGTCATCCATCTTCCAGTTTTCGGGGCAGATAGATGCGCAAACACCACAACCGATACAAGCGTCTCTGTCCTGAGTAATTTTGTATTTCGCCATATTTCACCTCCGCTTTTTATTATAGAAAATTTTCACATATTTGCAATAATTCAAACGGATTTTTTCTTATTTATTGGTTCAAGCATAACGATTGACATAAGAAAAACAACAACTATGTAAAGTGGCACGGCAAACAGCCTCTCTGCAGCATCCGAACCGTGTAATTTTACACTCCATTGGGAGAAATATGCCGCAAATATGACAAGAGAGAGAATCACGGAAAAAGCCGTATTAAGCGAAATGCTCGGACTTTCTTTTGCAATATTGTGGTGAAAGAGAAGTATAAAGAACAGGGGCAAAGAAAAGAGCAATATGTCTTTCATTATTAACATCGATTGAGCGTTAACAGGATTTAAAACGATGAGATTATAATAATTTACGGAGGAAAACAATCCGAAAGCAACAATAGTCGCAAATATACCAAAAACCACGAGATAAACGGCAAATCCCTTTTTATGAAATACTCCGAGCAGTCCTCCGCCTATCAAAGGAATCAGCACCGGGTAAAAAGAAGAAATCTCAAAACCCGTAACAAAAGGAGTGGAAAAAGCCTGATATAAAAAAGCGGGCCCCACAAGTGTAAGGGTAAATACTAACATCTCCCATTTGTTAATTTTTGCATTGCCGTACATACCAAAAAACAGGACGGCAAAAATAAACGGAATTGTATAAATCATTATGTAATACCTGTGGAACGGCAAAACCGCGTCAAAAAAATGCGGCATCAATGTCCCGAATTCCAGATAGTTAAACAAAAATCCTAAGAAAAGCATCGAACAAAATGCAAAAACAGATTGTTCCTGAAAATCCGTATCGTACAAAGCGAGTAAAACATACATAAGGGCAAACACCAAGAACGTGATCGTATGCAGCGAATAATGAACAAAATATCTATTCAATACAACCGTTAAAATAGGAATGATTAAAACGGCAAGCGCAAATTTCTTCACATTGAGCAATCTTTTTATCGGTTTTCTTTTGCGAACAAACAGATAAACGGCAACTAAAATAATAAAAAGAGTAAAAAGCAAAATAAGTGATAACGGGATTCGGGTTTTAGGAACACCAAAGGTATGAGTTTCCCCTGCAAAAGAAACGTTTATAGGGCCCTTCCCCGACTTTACGACAAGCAGGTGCTCAGATAGAGGAAGAAACATTGCCCGATCCTGATAAACGGTTTTTTTACCACTTTTCACAACTAAAGGAAATTCAACAGATTTACCGCCCGTATTTTTAAAAATAAAAGAAGCGCTTTTGCCGGGAATCTCTGGAACCATTCCTAACAATAAAATATCGGAAGAATCGTTATTCTTAATCAAAATAGCCTTGAATCCGTTGATTTGCGCCGTGAAATACGCATCGCCGTTTTCCTTTATTTGCGGGATTGTATTTCCGTCCGAATCGGTAGCAGTTATTTTTTCCGAAGAAGAAACAGGATATTTAAAAACTCCTTTCCCCTGAACTGCGTAAATTCTCTTATTGCCTTTTACAAACTCCGAAACGATAAAGTTATTGTATTTGAATTGCCTTGAGAAAGTAAAGCCGTTTTCCGTTTCTATTATTTTTGTGTAACGGTTTATCAGCTCATAATTGTCATAAAAAGATTTCTCGTAATAGAAAAAATCGCCTGTGGAAGTATCTCTTCCGAATTCCGGATAAATTCCGAACATTGCAAGTTTCCGAAGAGTTTTTGTCAAAACATCTCTTTTGGCAAAATCCGCATCAATCGTAGCAAAAATAACTTTATCGGGATACATTTCTCTTATTTTTTTTAAAGCGTCGGCGGAATTACCCGTATCTGCATAGTTTATCCCGATAATATCTCCGTATTTTCCAAGTTCATAAGTACTCGGTTCAAGATTTTCCACGATAAGAAGTTTATTTTTGCTATGCACGAAAACGGAAAATTTTTTCAAAGATCTTTCCACGATACTAAAATAATTGCGGTTCGATATCGAAGGAATATCCACAAAAAACCCGCTGAAATTAGCGTCGTCATTTCCGGATCGTTTTCTTTCGTATAGCGTGGCTGTAAAACAAGGATTTATATCATAAGCATATGCAAAATCAAATCTGTTAATTCTTTCATTTAAAGGTTTTTTATAAGGGTCAAGCAAAAAATGAGTTACAACAGAATTTGTTTTTACCACATTTCTTACCGCGATATAAGAAGTTTTTTTGCCGGCGCTTACTTTTTTATAAGTGATTTCAATTTTCGGTTCGGCCTTCGTAGTGTAAACTTGCGGTATTCCATTGGGCTGATATAGGCTGTTAATTGCGGAAATTACGGACTCCCTGCCATAATAATCCCTAAAAGTCAGGGTTTTATAGTAATTTTTAAGATCCTGTAAAGCCCACGGTTTCTTATCGGTTACATCATAGGAAAAGAGATTGACTCGGGCAAAAAGGGGAACATTATTTGCATTATCCGTATATTCGTTGCTGCTCAGATCCTCCGCATTATCGACTTTGTCACGCCCCGGAAGAGCATTGCTATTTTTTGATATAAGATCCGAAGTGGGGATGTGCGAGACTACATACCCTTTAAGCACGAACTTATTTTGGTAATATGGGGGCGTATTTGCCGCAAGAGTTACGGTAATCCCGGACAAAAATATAAAAATAATCAGTGTAATAA
>JAGHAO010000223.1 GCA_021161495.1 Caldisericaceae bacterium
GAATACAAAAAGCGCAAGCGTTAAAAGCATAGGAGCTGCCATGGGAACAGCGACGGAGAAAAAATATCTCCCTATGGAACATCCGTCAACTTGTGCAGCTTCCCACGATTCATTCGGTAACGTTTTAAAGAACTGCCTCATAAGAAAAATTCCGAACACGCTCGCACCCCATGGGACAATCATTGCCTGATAAGTGTTAAGCCAATGAAGGTTTTTTAAAATAACATAGTTAGGAATGAGAAGCATCTCTCCCGGAATCATCATTAATCCGAGCAGGAGAACGAAAATTTTGTCCCTCAAAGGGAATTTTATTTTTGCAAATGCAAATCCGGCAAGTGTAGAATTAAGAACAGAAAGAACTGTTGTAGTCATCGCTATAAAAAGGGTATTTCCTATATACCTCCACCAGGAAATTCCAAACGGAGGATTTTTCCACATCTCGACATAGTTTCCGAAATAAAAATCAGGAACCAATTTAGGAGGAAACCTAAACAACGTTGACATTTTATCAAGCGAAGAAACGACCATCCAATAGAACGGAAACGCCATAACTATAACGGCAATAGTCAGAATAAAATACGTAAAGAAAACAGACCATTTGAATTTACTCTTCTTAGCCATTCGATTCCTCCTTGCGTTCTTCACCCGCATAGAACACCTTTCTTCCAGTAAACTTCATATTCAAAAGAGTCAAAGCAAATATGAACAGGAACAGCATAACCGCAACAGCACTTGCATAACCTGCTCTCCAATCCTGGAACGCTTTTACATATAGATAAAACCCCATTGTCGTAGTGCTATTATACGGACCACCGCTTGTCATAACAAATACGGGGGTAAACATCTTAAACGCACCAATCATTGATATTATCAAGATAAAGAATGTAGTCGGCGAAAGAAGAGGCCATATCACATTCCAAAAAACTCCGTTTGCATTTGCACCGTCTATTTCGGCAGCTTCCTTTAACTCGGGAGAAATACCTGAAAGCCCCGCCATAAATATAATCGTATCAAAGCCTATCTCATGCCAAGATACATATATAACGATTGCAACAAGTGCCGGCGGGAAACTTAAAAGCCACTTCACCGTGGGAAGATGCAACATTGTGAAAAATGCATTTATGATACCGTATTTCTCTTCGTTAAACATCCACATCCAAACAATGGAAGTTGCAACAAGAGGCGTAACATAAGAGAGAAATATGCCGAGCCTGAAAAACCCCCTAAAACGAATTGGTTTCATAAGAAGGACTGCAAGAACCAAAGAAATTGATATTTGAAGCGGAACGCTCATTGCAACATATTCCACCGTTACGAGAACAGAATGCCAAAATTCGGGAGCATAAGGTGAACGGAAAAGAAGGTTTTCGTAGTTCTGGAGCCCGATAAACTGTTTCGGGCCTATCATATTCCACTTCAAGGTGCTGATATAAAAAACAAAAATTGATGGAAAAATAGAAAAAACCAACAAAATTAAAGTTGCCGGAGAAATAAAGAGATAACCTGTAAGCGCTTCTTTAATACGTTTAATACGCTTCCTGCGTTTGGATACTTCTTCGTTATAAACCTCTTTCTCAGCCATACCATTCTCCTTTCTCGTTCTGCATTGTCATTATATTCAAATGCTGTTTCTTTGTCAAATTATATATCCAATAATATCCAAATTTACAGAATTTCAAAGGGCGATCTTTCGTCTTCAAACTTCATAATATCAATATTATCAGGCAAAACTTCTTTTAGGCGTTCTTCCATGGCACAGGCAAAGAATTTTTCGGTATCAAAATGCTCCACATCAATCAAGTTTAATCCTATCTCTCTTGCGCGCATTGCAGTATGGTATGTAATGTCACCCGTGATAAAAACATCCACATCCATACTCGCAACACTTTCTACAAGAGAACTTCCGGCACCCGTGCATAATGCAACCTTTTTTACAGATGCATCCGGATAGCCTACAAACCTTACGTAACGCGCATTTAACGTTTCTTTCACAAAGCCCGCAAAGTCGGCAAGAGAGTATGTTTTTTCCAATACACCTTCCATACCTATGCCAAAATTTACAGAGCGCTTCAACTCGAATATATCGTAAGCAGGTTCTTCGTAAGGGTGGGCCGAAAGCAACGCATTTATAACTTTTCTCAAGTTTCTTTCGTTTACAACGGTTTCAACCTTCGTTTCTTCCGTTTTTGAAAGTTTCCCGATCTCACCTATGAAAGGATCTGTTCCTTCAAGAGGACGGAAAGTACCTATACCCTCAACGTTAAACGAAGATTTGTCGTAACCACCGATTTTTCCGGCACCCGCATTAAATACCGCTTCACGCACTGAGTCTGCAAAATTACGAGGCACGTAAAAAGAGAATTTATATATCTTTTCGGCAGCCGGTTGCAGAGAAGATTCTTTTTTAATACCCAACAGATTTCCCACGTAGTCGTTCAGCCCGTTTTCCGCAATATCGAAGTTCGTATGTGCCGCTATTATGTTCAGCCCGTTTGCAATTGCCTTATAAAGTAACGGTTTTTCTCTTTTGGTTATCCTTTTTGTAGCAAAAAACAAAATCGGGTGATGAGTAAGTAACACATTCGCACCGTTTTTAATCGCAAAATCCACGGAGCCCTTCGATACATCAAGGGCAAGTACGATTTTATTTATCTCCGCATCTTCGTCGCCGAACTGAATGCCGGAATTGTCATAAGATTCCTGCAAAAAAAACGGAGCAAAACTATCAATGCTGTTCAGTAATTCCTTTATCTTCATTTTTCTTGTACTCCTTTTCAATTCTAAGATACGGAACAAGCCATACGAATAAACCGATTATCATTGACACTGCCGATTTTATCATTCCTTCAACATTGGGAGCATAAGTCACCTTCGGTTCGGCAGGAATTTTCTGCCCGGGATTCGAGGGAACGTTTTTATAAGAGTAATTCGCCTTCATTATATTTGAGCCGAAACCGATAAAAGAAGAAAGCACAATTATTATTCCTATAAAAGAGACGATGTAAAAAAACAAACTCCCCCAAAAATCTTCTTCCGTTTCTTTCACTTCACGTTTATTTTTGCCAAGCCTTCCCTCTCTGACAATAATTTTCCAATGGTACAAAAAAATAAAAAGTCCGCCTAAAAACGCAAATATGCTGGAAAATAGTTCGGAATATAGATAGTCTATGTTTCTGCTCTTCGCAAGCATATCTATGAGCAAATTACTTCCGTGCAGCAAACCTACAACAAATGTAACCAAGCCTACGAGACTTACCGCATAAAGATAAATGCTTCTCAAAACATCGGTTTTATTTTTCATTTTTTCCCTCCTAAAAAATGGCGCGCCCAGCAGGAGTCGAACCTGTAACCTACGGTTCCGTAGACCGTCGCTCTATCCAATTGAGCTATGGGCGCCTGATTAATTATAATACATTTGCCTATAAACTCAAATATTGCGTTTCCGCCAATTGGAAAGCATAAACATAAGGGCATGCTCCCCATCAACAAACAAAGGAAAAGATACGAAGTCGTTTCCGAATCGTGTCCTGAAAGAAGGAGTTTTAAACCTGCCGTCAAAATAGTATATCTCTGCTGTTTTCACGTTCTGCAAAAGTTCCGCCGCCACATTTTTCATTATATAAACAGAATACAAAAGTATTTGACCTCTGTTTTTCCCGTAAAAAGAAGGAGTTACGGAAGGAAGTCTAACAAAATAAATTTCATCGTAGCCTCCGGAAAAAGAAGTATCGTAAAGATACAAATCCACTTCCCCGTGCTCCGATTTAAGGTCGATGCCTCTCGCTTTTGCATCAACGCCGTTCCTCTTTAATAAAAAATATACCTTTTTTAACGTTTCGGTTGAAGAAAATAACATAATCGCCCTTTTGCCCGGTATGTGCACTTTGTTAAAAAAGTCTGCGAACTCAGCGGTAAATTCGTCTCTGTTGGGAGAATGCATAAAAAGAGGCACAATGGACACAAATTTTCCGTTCATCGCATTTTTGCCGGATAGATCCTTACCGCTTATTCCGGTAAAATCCTTCAGAACATTTTTCGAATCATCGGCACTTAAAATCGGCGTAAAGAATAGAATATTTTCCACTCTGTCCCTAATGAACGAAAAAACCTCTTTTGTTCTTTTGTTCGCACCGAAAATTACGGGACTATCTCCTCTCCGTTCCATCCAAAAATACTCCTTTTCAAAAAAGCTTTTAAGAAGAGGGTTATCAAAATTCGAGAAGAGCATTCTCATTTCATCGGCAGCCCATTTTACATCCTCTCCGATGCTTTTCTCTTCAAGTGTTCTAAACACTTCTTTAATGCGTTCCACTCTATTCTTATCAAATTTGTAAAAATTCGCAAAAAACAGAAAGTCATTCTGGGAAAAACCCGTTTTAGAAGAATAAAAAGCCTTGATTAATCTGTACGAGTTTAAAAAAACAAGTTTTCTTCCGGAAATATCAAATACATTGCTCAAATCGTTAAAGAAAAAACTATGCGGAAGAACAACGATATCACTTTCCTGCGTCCTCCGAATCGCCTCTTTCAAAGGGCAAACGCTTTCATACTCACATTCCTTTTCGTTGTCGCAAAAGGAAAGAAGCCTCAAAAGAGGATTCTTTAAAATATGGGTCGGAGCGTTTTTCAATAAAAAATCTCTCGTTTTGTACAGGTAAGAAAACAATGTGGCAAAACTCATCCGCAAATTATCCGTAATGAGCTCGGGATGAGCAATGAGGTAATCTATTTTTTTAGGGCACACAAATCTGCTGAAATTATTCAGGCAAAAAACTTTTAACCCTTCCTCGCGGGCGGACGAAACAATTTTGTCTTTTAACGAAGAATTATATACGGAGACGGCGAGTTTTTCCTCCGAGGGGAGGCTCACAATCCAATCGATAAGTTCGTTTTCCGAGAAGTTTTCCGCATACACAATACCTTCGGAAAAATATTTTTTAAGAGGAGACTCTTTCCCTCTTAAAACACCGAAAGGAAGAGTTTGCGTCTCGGAAATATTACCGCTACTTTTCCATATAAAATCTTCTTCATTTTCTTCGGGTTTTTCCCACTTGTCGCCAAAAATACTTTCAAAATGCCTGATGGGACGGGAAATGCTTTTAATCTTGTGCAAAAGAAACGGTGAAGCATTATCTTTTTCATAAGATATTTTATCAAACAAAGAGTACAGCATCATCGTATCGGAAAGTGCCCTGTGCGCTTTTTCCTTTTTTAAGGAAAGTGCCTTCACGAGGTTTTGGAGGCTGTGGGACGGTAAGTCGGGAAAAAATATTCGCGCAAGTTCCAGCGTGTCAAAAAATTCGTTATCCAATCTTTTACCCATAAATTTTTCTAAGAATATTCTGTCAAAAGATACATTGTGCGCTATCAAAGGGTAACTTCCGATAAACTCTTCGAGTTTTTTCCTTATCTCCGCAGGATCCGGTGCATCCTCCACATCCTTATAAGTAATTCCGGTCAGATTCGTAACCAAAGAAGGGATATTCCTATGCGGCCTTACAAAGGTATGGAAATGCTCAACAACTTCACCGCCTTTCACTTTAATCGCACCTATTTCTATCACTTCGTCAATATCAGGATTTAATCCGGTAGTTTCCAGATCAAAAA
>JAGHAO010000060.1 GCA_021161495.1 Caldisericaceae bacterium
GATATAAAGGACGGGGATTTTACCATTGAACAGATCATTCAAATCCTTGCGGAAGGGGAGAAGGGTAATGGAACAGTTGCATCCGTATGCAGGAAGTATGGAATAGCACCTGCAACGTATTACAGATGGAAGAGAGAATACAAAGACTTTTCAATACCTCAAGCAAAGAGGTTAAAGATGTTGGAAGAAGAGAATAAAAGATTAAAGAAGTTACCTGCGGAAAGAGATCTTGAAAACTATGCATTAAAGGAAATAGTGAAAGGTTCTTTTTGAAGTGGGAGGAATGGCGGAAGATGAAGGTGGTGTTGTTTATGAAAGAACTTGGAATAAAGGTAAAGAGGATAGCGGAACTGTTACCTGTATCCAAAAGCACTATATATAGGAGAAATAAAGAGAACTGCAAAAACAACTCAAAGAACAATGGCAGTAATAAAAATAATAATAGTAGTAATAATAGTAATGCAAGAAACAGAAGTAATGGTAACAATGAAAAGACAGAAGGATCTTCCGGAAATACCAGATCCGAATTAAACAAACTCCTTATGAAAAGAATAAACGAATTGGCATTGAAGTATCCCTTCTACGGATACGGAAGGATATATGCCCTGTTAAGGAAGGAAGGTATGTTAGTTAATCATAAAAGGGTTTACAGATTATACAAGGAATTGAATCTTCAAAGGCCCAAGAAAAAGAAAAGGATAAGAAGAAACCTCATTAACAGTTTACCTTCTTTAAATCTTATCAAGGCATCTTATCCCAATAACGTATGGGTTACCGATTTTATTTATGATTCATTAACGAATAACAGATCTTTAAGAATCCTTATCATACAGGATGCATATACAAAGAAGGTTGTAGGTTACGGAATACAAAGAAGCATTACGGCAGAAGATGTAAAAACAATATTGAAAGAGCAATAAGGTTAAACGGTAAACCGGATGTAATACGTTCCTAAACGTCCCCGAATTCAGATCAAAGTTATTAAACTCATTCCTTAATACAAACAGAATAAAACATGAATTCATAGAAAAAGGCAAACCATATCAAAATGGCATAGCGGAATCCTTTATGGATAAACTGAGAGACGAATGTCTGAACTTAAACACATTTAAAAACATAGAAGAAGCAAAAGAAATAATCGGTAACTACATTGACTTCTATAACAGAAAAAGGCCTCACAGCAGTTTGAACTACAAAACACCTATTGAATTTGAAAGGAGTCTTACTATAATATGATTAAGCAGATACTCTCATTAAAAAAGTTTCAGGAATGGGGGCAAGGCACAACAGATCTCCTCTCCTTCAAAGACAAACTTATATACTCACCTCTTTCGAATACTTCCAAAATCTCTTTTTTCTTCATTTTATTCCGCCTCCTCTCCTATGCAATTTTTGTATAGATTTTTATATGAGGCAACGATACAGTTTCGTATAGATTTTTCGTGAGGCAATTCGGTACTTGTTTTAATTGAAGTTTTCCGTAAAATGAACACTATGAAAATAATAGAAGATATTCATATCCATACGAATGTGTCGAAGGATTCGAAACAGGATCCGGAAGCGTATGTTAAAGAAGCAATAGAAAGAAAACTTCAGTATCTTGGTTTCAGCGACCATCTCGATCTTGACCCGTTGGACAAGGATTACGAATATTATAGGTATGAAGATGCGCGATCCGATTTTGAGTTTCTATCGGGGAAATACGGTAAAGAAATCAATTTGCTCTTCGGCGTGGAAGTAACGTTTCAAACCGGGCTTGAGAAAAGTATTCTGGAGAACACCGAAAATAAAGGTTATGATTATATGATTGGTTCCGTACACAGGCTCGAAGGTTTTACCATTGCAGGGACAAGTGGAATTCCGTATTTCGAAGGAAAAGACGAAAAAACGGCTTATACTGCGTATTTCGAAGAAATGAAAAGAATGGTCGGTTTTAATTATTTTCCCATTGTCGGCCACTTTGATGTTATTAAGCGATTCGGAGTTAATTTTTACGGAAAATTCGATGCGTACAAGTATGAATCGATTATACGGGAAATCTTCAGGATGCTGGTGAAGCAGGGCAATGTAATAGAATTGAACAGTTCCGGTCTTAGGCAGCCTCCGAAAGAACCTTATCCGTCCGCTGAGGTTCTGAAAATGTATGCGGAAGAAGGGGGGACCGAAGTTGTAATAGGTTCCGATGCACATACGTTAAAGCAGTTCGGACAGGGCCTTCCCGAAACGATTCTTTATGCTCAAAAAATTTTTGACTTCAATGTGGTCGTTTTTATCAAAGGAATGAAAATTTCTCTCGGAAAAATCAGTGAATTTGTAAATACATATTGACAGAATATAATAGGTGTGTAAAATATTCTCTTAACTACGCGGATAAGGAGGTAGTAGAATGTTAAAAGACGAAAAAATCAATGAAGAAGTGTTGGAACGTACCATACAGCGGGCACGGGAACGTAATGTTATTCTCCCTACCTACGAACAGATGAGAGACCCGACCAAAATACCCGAGAAAATCAAGGAAGAATTAAAACACATCGGTTTATGGGATCTCCATCCGAGAAACCTGTTCAGGATTACGTGGAAAAACGAGCCGGTTAAATTCGGAGGAGGATTTGACGGCGTTAATTACATTGAACTTCCCCCGGAATTTACCGGAGTGAAAGCAAGAATTTTTGTCCTTCTCGGCAAGTATTTCCCGACAGGCTCTCACAAGGTGGGTGCCACGTTTGGGCCTCTTGTTGAGAAGCTTACAAGAGGTGTGTTTGATCCGACAAGGCAGAAAGCACTCTGGCCTTCAACAGGAAATTACTGCAGAGGCGGTGCTTATGACTCCGCTCTTCTTGCATGCCAGGCGATTGCGGTTTTGCCTGAGGGGATGTCCAAAGAACGTTTTGAATGGTTAAAAAGTATTGGTGCCGAAGTTTACCCGACTCCCGGCGTGGAGAGTAACGTTAAGGAAGTTTTCGATAAGGCAAAAGAACTGAAACAGCAAAGGCCTGATGAAGTCGTTGTTCTAAACCAGTTCGATGAGTTTGGAAATCCCATTTGGCACTATGCGGTTACAGGTCCTGCAATGGAAGAGGTGTACAACAAAGAAAAAAAAGAAGGGCAAAGAATGGCTGCTCTGTTCCTTACGCAAGGTTCTGCGGGAACGCTTGGAAGCGGAAATTATTTAAGGAAAAAATTCCCTACAATTAAGATCGGTGCGGGTGAAGCGCTTCAGTGCCCTACGCTTCTCTATAACGGGTACGGCGGCCATAGGATTGAAGGCATCGGAGATAAGCATGTTCCTTGGATTTTCGATGTAAAGAATATAGATATGGTTTTAGACATAGATGACGAAGCCTGTATGCATCTAATCAGGTTGTTCAACGAGCCTGCGGGGAGAAAAGTTTTGAAAGAAGCGGGCATCGATCCCGAATTTGTCGATAAACTCGACTTGTTCGGCATTTCCTCGGCTGCTAATATTATCGGCGCGATAAAGATGGCAAAATACTATGAAATGACGGATAAGGATATTATATTCACGGTGGCAACCGATTCTATGGAACTTTATCAATCAAGGCTCCAGGAATTGAGAGATATGTACGGTGAATATACCGAAACGGATGCTGCGAAAGACTTCGACAGGTATTTAATGGGAATTACCACGGATTGGCTTCTTGAATTGAAGTATTACGATAAAAAGAGAATGCATAACTTGAAATACTTCACTTGGATCGAGCAGCAGGGAAAAGAACTCGAAGAACTAAACGCCCAGTGGTATGATGATTCCTATTGGAGCGAAAAGTTTGAATCCTATAAGGAATGGGATGAGCGTATCAGAGAATTTAATGACAGAGTCGGTTTGATAAAGAAATATCTGTAATTTTCAGGACGAATAACAAGAAGGGTGCTTTTACAGCCCCTCTTTTTTTAGGAATTGTTCTATCTTTTCTTTTGTTTCTTCCGAAATGCAATGTTCTATGAGGCACGCTTCCTTAAAAGCATTTTCTTTCGAAACACCCAAAACGCCGTTTAGAAGGGCGAATATGAGTTTATGTTTTTCCCATGTTTCTTTGCCGATTTTTTCGCCTTTCGGTTTCAACACAACGCCTCCGTAAGGAGAATGGTCTATATATCCTCCGGAAGAAAGCTTTTTAAGCGCACCCGTAACGGACGGAGGTTTGACGGAAAGAAATTTCGCTATGTCTTTTACTCTTACGATCTTTTTTTCTTTTGATAATACGTAAATTGCTTCCAGATAATCCTCTATGCTTTTTGTTTCTTTCACGGCATAAACAGTTTAAGTATTTGATTTAAAATCCCGCCTAAAACGATTGCTCCTACGAACTCTCCTACCGTAACCGCCGTTGCGCGTTTCCACCCGAATTCTCTTTTAAGTGCGGCTATTGTTGCAACGCAGGGAATATAGATCATAGTGACAAATCCGAAAATGAAAATTTGCCTCGGGGTGAGCACTTTTGCAAAATTTGTCGTATGATAAAGTGTGGAAAGCATTACAAGGGTAAGCTCCTTTCTTAGGATTCCAAATAAAAATGTTATACCGGCAAGTGGGGGGAGTCCCAAGAAATCTGTCATAACAGGCTTTAAAAAATTTGCCACGGGTTTTATCCAGTTGAATATAGAAAATATTTCCATAACAACGTTTGCTACAATTATGATCGGGAACGCAAAATATACAAAATCTTTCAACCTTATCCATGTTTGCTTCAAAATTATTTTCATAACGGGCTTTCTGTATCTCGGCATTTCCATTATCAATCCCGAGGGCGTGCCTTTCATAAATTTGTTCAAAATTCTTCCCGTTATAAGGATGAGTATAAAGTCAAGCACATATATGATTAACGCATAAACCGGCCCTAAGAATGTCGCAACAAGCCCTAAAATAATCACTGTTCTTGCGGAGCACGGGACGAGTGTTGCAAGTATTGCCGCAATAAACCTGTCTCTGTCGCGTTCCATTATTCGCGTTCCTAAAACTGCCGGCACATTGCACCCGAAACCTTCTATAAGAGGCATAAATGCTTTCCCGTGCAATCCTAATTTATGCATTACATTGTCCGTAAGGAATGCGATTCGTGCCAAATATCCGCTGTCTTCTAAGAACGCAAGAATCAAATAGAACGGTGCGATATACGGAAGCACAATTCCTATTCCTGCAATTACTCCCTCCATTATGCCGTCCCATAAAATTTTATTCCAGAAAGGAGTGAGAGGCATTCTCATAAATATGGGTTTGAAGGATTCCAACCAGTTACTCAGAAGATCGGAAAAGAAACTGCCGAATTTAAATACGGCATAAAAAATCCCAATTGTTACAAGTATAAAAAATACGTATCCCCATACTTTATCGAGTGCAATTTTATCGAACCAATCTCCCATGCTTTCTTTAAGAGTGCTTTTTCTTTCTATCACGCTCTCCGCAATTCTCGATGCAATTGCGTATCTTTCGGAGATAATTACGGTCTCCGCTTCCTCTCCGTGAATTTCTTTCAGCTCTTTGCGAAATTTGTCTGCCTTTTTGAGAATTTCCTCGTCTTTAATCTCTTTTTTAATTAACGGATCATTTTCCAAAAGTTTGATTGCGACAAATCTCGGGGGGTAGTAAGTTTTAACTTTCTTTGAAATAATTTCTGAGAGTTCTTTTATCCTGCTTTCCACTTCTTTTCCGTAGCGTAAATGAGAAACCTTTTTTTCTCCTTTCAAAAGGGCATTTCTCACAATCTCGAAAAGTTCGGTTAGGCCTTTGTTGTGCACGGCGACTGTTTTTATAACGGGAACACCCAAAAGTTCGGAAAGTTTTTTTCCGTTTATCGAAAGCCCTTTTCTTTCCAATATGTCGTATTGGTTAAGGGCAATTACAAGAGGAACTTCAAGCTCTATCAACTGGAGTGTGAAAAACAGATTTCTTTCGAGATTTACCGCATCCACCACGTTTATTACGAGATCCGGCTTTTCTTTTGCGATAAATTCCCTTGAAACGATTTCCTCTTCCGAATATGTGGAAAGAGAATATATTCCGGGAAGGTCAACAACGCGGATTCTAACTCCTTCTTGTTCTATAAATCCTTCCGCTTTTTCAACCGTTTTTCCCGGCCAATTTCCTATTATTTGATTACCGCCGGTAAGTTGGTTAAATATTACGCTCTTTCCTACATTTGCGTTTCCGGCAAGTGCTACGACAAATTCTTTTTTATCTTCCATAGATTTGTCTTCTCACAGGCCTTACGATAACCTTTGCCGCTATTCCTCTTCCTATTGCAAGGTGAGTACCCATAACGGAAATTTCGACGGGCCCCATTGCGGAATTTCTGACTACTTCTACGATTTGCCCGGGAATTAAGCCCATCTCTTGCAGTCTCCTCATAAACCCGTATCCTCCCGCAAGGCTTACAATTTCCGCTTTTTCTCCTGCTTTTATATCCAATAAAGTAACGTTATTTCTAATCATATTTCCCATCCTTTCCAAAAATTAGTTGCACCTAACTTTAAAAGTATACACCGGTAAAAAAATCTGTCAATAGTGTAAAAGCGGGATTGTATAGGAGTCATTGGTTGTTTTTTAAAAATTGCCAGTTTCCTATGTGTTAGCGATTTGCATTTTTTCGAATGTAAAGTATCTATCTTTTCAACTAAAATCTAATTTTTGCAAATTGATTCTTTTAATGGTATAATACTTAAAAAGTTAGGAGGGAAGTATGAGGAAAAAATTTATTGCAGTGGCGATTGTTTTACTTATTGCAGCTTTTATATTTACGTGCTGCGGTGGGGGAGCAAATCAGGGAGGTACGAATGGAAACAATAACAAACCGGCTGTTGCTCAACTTATTGTTACGGTAAAGGATGATGCGGGTAATGCACTGTCAGGCGCAATCGTGAGCTTAAACTCGGAGAATGAAAAATCGACGGATTCATCGGGAAGAGTAATTTTTGATTCGTTAAAACCCGGTGATTATGAAGTGAAGGCAGAAAAAGAGGGATACGAACCGGCAAGTGATGATGTTACCCTTAAAGAAGGAGATAAACAAACTCTTAATTTAGTTTTAAAGAGAGAAGCAGAACAGGTAGAGGAAGCAAAAAAGTTCTCCGATTTAAAAAGCTATAAGGCTATTGTAGAGTTCACCTCTAATGACGATAACGACAACGGAAAAATTGTCCTCATTCAGGATAATTACGGCAAGGAGAAGCATATAACTATATACGGGAAGGATGGAAAAGTCCAGTTTGAGTTATATGTTGTGGGGGATAAAGCAAAAATGAGGAGTGGTAACGAGAAATGGACGGAAATTCCTTCAACGGCGGCAGAGGGCTTAACCGGTAGCACTCTTGGCTTTGCCGAGGGAATGATGAACAATACTGTTAGCTACTTCAACGAAGCTGCAGAAGGAAAAAACGAAAGGTATTCCATTAAGA
>JAGHAO010000010.1 GCA_021161495.1 Caldisericaceae bacterium
GATTGATTCTCGGATACGTGATACCGGTGAGAAGCCCGGCAGCGCCTGCAAGTGCACCGCCCACAATAAACGTAAAATCGATAACTTTCTCGATATCAATTCCCATAAGCCTTGCAGCGTCTTTATCCTGCGCGGACGCCCTCATCGCCATTCCCATCCTTGTGTGCTGAATGATATATGTAAGGACAACCATTAACACCACGGCGATCGTGACATTTACAATTTGATAGTTCGTGAGGATCGCGCTTCCTATTTTGTAGGTTTTCTGCGGGATAAGCTGACTCTGTGGGAATGCCTTAAAAGAAGGGCCTATAAAAGGCAGTGCAGACGAAGTGTATTCAAGGAACATTGAAACGCCTATTGCCGTAATAAGTGCGGAAAGCCTCGGCTTATATCTTAACGGTTTATACGCAATTCTGTTGGAAAGAAATGCAACAACCGCCCCCGCAGCCATACTTATGATAAGCACAATAATGACGTTTGGATGTTCCTTTCTCGCAGCTGAGAACATTACGGCAAAATAAGCGGCATACGCACCCACCATATAAAAGTCTCCGTGTGCGAAGTTAATGAGCTTGATGATACCGTAAACGAGCGTATAACCTATCGAAATAAGCGCGTATATACTGCCTATCTGAATGCCGTTAATTATCTGCTGTAAATTGAAAATTCCGTTCATATTCTTCCCTCCTAATTAGCCGAAAGGGCGGCAATTGCCGCCCTTTAAACCCATGATTTACGGGTTAATCGTCGTTACGTATACCTGTTTGCCGTTTTCGATCTTGAGGATAACGGCACTCTTAATCGGGTTTCTGTTTTCGTCGAATTTGATGTGTCCGGTTACGCCCTGGTAATCGATATTCTTCAATGCGTCTTTAATCGCTTCGCCATCCGTTGAGCCGGCATTCTGAATTGCGGTAAGCATAATATTCATTCCGTCGTATCCGAGTGCTGCAAGTGCGTCGGGTGCTTCACCGTATTTATCTTCATACTTCTTAACGAAATTCTGAACGATTTCCTCTTTGCTCTCTTTGGAGAAGTGGTTTGTGAAGTAGCAGTTGTTCACTGCGTCTCCGCCGATCTTGACGAGGTCGGGAGAATCCCAACCGTCTCCTCCGACAATAGGTCCGTTAAATCCGAGAGAACGCGCCTGCTTTGCGATAAGGCCGTCATCGTTGTAATAGTTGGGAGAATAAATCGCATCGGGTTTGCCGTCAAGAATTTTAGTAAGCTGAGTGTTGAAATCCGTTGTTCCGTCCGGATAACCTTCGTATGCAATAATCTGGCCGCCGAGACTTTCGAATTTCTTTTTAAAGGATTCTGCAAGGCCGGCATTGTAATCCTGTCCGATATCGTAAATAACTCCGACTTTTCTTGCTTTGAGGTTGTTGTAAAGGAACTTCGCTGCAACGGTTCCCTGGAACGGGTCGATGAAGCAAGCCCTAAAGATGTAATCTCCCTGCTCCGTAACTTTAACATTTGTAGATGTGGGAGTAATCATA
The DNA here is from genome assembly GCA_021161495.1 of Caldisericaceae bacterium. Taxonomy (GTDB): domain Bacteria; phylum Caldisericota; class Caldisericia; order Caldisericales; family Caldisericaceae; genus AUK232. Next base: position 1,503 of record JAGHAO010000010.1, read on the forward strand.
GGAACCTTGTTTCTCTGCGCAATAGGTGCACCTGCAAGAGAACAGGAACTCGTAACGGAACCTACAATTGCAACCACATGGTTCTCGTTGATAAGTTTCGAAAATGCGTTTGCAGCTTCCGTAGGATCTGCCTTGTCGTCTTCAAAGATTAATTTTACCGTTCTTCCCAAAACTCCGCCTTTTGCGTTCCATTCTTCAAGTGCCATTTCATAGCCCTGTTTTGTGGACTTGCCAAATGTTGCGGCAGGCCCGGTAACAGGCGCTACTCCTCCGATCAATATGGGTTTTTTCTCTTGAGTAGCATTATTATTGCTGCTCTGCTTGTTCCCCCCGCATCCGGTAAGCACTGTTCCGAACAGTGCCACTACAAGAAGCAGAGAAACTACCAACAATAAAGTTTTCTTCTTCCTCATATTTCTTGCCTCCTTTGTAAATAAATTTTTGTGAGTATAGCAAAACAAAATAAAAAGTCAAGTGCAATTACATTCAAAATTTTACATACATATCCAAATTCCTTTGAGTGTGCGTCCCCCAATCATGTTATGAAACAAGAATTGTTTCTTTTTGGAAAAATTCTATCAACTTCCCTGAATATTTCAATAATCCATCCAAATATGATAAAATGAGCGATATGAGAGAATATACACATCTTGCATCCGGAATTATGCTGGGACTATTTGTTTACAGACAACCATATGCAATTGCTCTTACCGCGTTGGGGGCGGTGATGCCCGATATAGACAGCCCATTTTCGGGAATAAGCAAAATCTCGAACAACAAAAAAAGTGTAAATAAGTTGATAAAACACAGGGGTATTATGCACACACTTACCGCGGCGGCGATGATATACGCAGCATACTTTGCAATTTTCAAAAACAATGCAATACTTCCGTTCATATGGGGATACTGCCTTCACATATTCCTCGATGCATTCACCCCGATGGGCGTGAGGCCGTTTGTCCCTGTTTCGAAAGTAAAAATCAGGCTCGGTGGCGGAGCGGTGAAAACGGGAAGCATTTCCGACAAGGCACTTGGGTTTGTCTTTTTTGCCGTCTCGTTGATCATTATTTATATCCGGCTAACCAATAAGGTTCAATAGAATAAAAAGTTTCTTATTTATTTCTCGTTTGTTTTTTATCGTTATCGAGATTCGGTTGAGTTAGCTCCATTGGAATTTACCCGCTTATGGCAACCTGAATGGGGAAAATAAATCTATTGTTCATCGGATCCCAAAATTCTCCTTCTATATAACTATGTCATTCCTTTTCTCTAATTGTTTTATCAAGCAATATATGGATTGTAAAGACATTTCAGGGCGGCGAAAAAACGAGACCTTGAGTTAATGCACCTCAGGGCGACAGAGGCGGGGAGACACCTCAGGGTGACGGAAAGGCGGTCATTCCGATGGATTGTAGTGACAGAAGAATCTCGTATTTCACCTGAGACCCACTTGGCGTAATGCGTGCCAAGGAAAAAAGCGCAAAAAACGCTCAAGGGTGACAAAAAAGTAGTCATTCTGGAGGAACGAACGAAGTGAGCGACGAAGAATCTCGCATTTCGTCTTTTTGTCTTTCAATAGGAGTTTCGAGGGAAATGTGTTCCCTCGATTTAAGACCCTGAATAGAGGCATTTCAGGGTGACAGGACGGGGGACATTTCGGGCGACGAAAAGGTAGCCATTATTTCTTATCCTGTTTATTATAGTTATAATTACAACCATTTTTAAGAAATGATTCAAAAGCAGAACAAAGATTAGTATAGGAATTTTTAGATTATATAGATATAAAGGACGGGAATTTTAGGTTAGGAAGTTATGCGTTGAATTCGAATTTAATAACAGGAAAAGCCATCCGGACAGCGGTGAGTTTTTATTACGACAAAACGGAAAAATCCGGATACGGCACGGATTATAAATCCGTTACGATGGACCTCAAAAAGCGAAATCTTCTGCTTCCTCGTTTGTGCAAGCCCGGATTTGTTCCAACTTATCCGTGATTTTTCAATTTTGCGCGCGCAAATTCGAGGGCGTTTTCAAAGTTTTCCTTTGAGCCGAATTCAGCATAAAGAAATGCGTTTTTAACAATTCCTTTCCCTTTGAACTTATCGAAAAGTTCGGGAAAATTTTCTTTCAAATCGAGCGCGCAATTTTTTCCTCGGGCTATTCCTACCGATTTCCCTTTTTTGGAAAAAATAAGGAACGGCTTTCCGCTCTCTTCACGCGAAAGCATTGCAAGGAGCGTCATAAAGTCGCCTTTCTCAAAATCAATTTCTCTTTCCGAAATTACCCCTTTTTCTGCGGAAAGTTCGGAAACGATATCTTTAAGTGCGTTTAATTTCAAGTTCTTGTTCTCCTTTTTAAGGGACTTTATTTCGGAAAGCATCTTGTTTATCTTCTCCGGAAGTTCGGAAACGCCGCAGGTGAGGGTTTCCGAAACGGCATTTGCAATGTTTGAAAGTTCTCTGATGTAAGAAAGCGTTCTTTTTTCGGCGGTGAAATACAAACGGAGATACTGCTTTTTCACTTTTTCCTTTTTCACAATTTTTATAAGGCCTACTTCACCTGTGAAATCAACGTGCGTTCCTCCGCACATCGAAATATCGACGCCCGGAATTTCCACGATGCGGATTTTGCCCGAAACTTCGTGTTTGCTCCTCAGGTTCATTTTCTCCGTTTCTTCTTTATTTGCGTAGTATTTTTTCACGGGTAAATTTGCAAAAACGATTTCGTTTGCAATGCCTTCCGCTTTTTCGAGAGTTTCGGCGGAAACGCTTACCGGCGCAACATCGATCGTGCAGGTGCTTTCGCTCATATGGAACGCCTCCGTTTTAATACCGAATCTGTCTTCAAGGACGGCGGACAAAATGTGCTGCGCCGTGTGGAGTGCGGAAATCGTGTGCCTTCTGTTTCCGTCGATTCTGCAGAGGATCTCTTCCCTTTCCGGGAATTTGTCCGTGTAAAGAAGTGTTTTTCCGTTATTTTCTTCGGAGAAAAGGACTTTTGCCTCTCCTATAAAACCTCTGTCGCCTATCTGCCCGCCCTTTCCGTCAGGGTAAAATTTACCGGGTTCGAGCACCACGAACTTCCCTTTCTCATTTTTGCCTTTTTCGATTATCTTTGCTTTGAATTCGATATGTTTCATTTCACACCTCCGAATAAATCTTCATCGTTTTCTCGTAAACGGGCGGAAGGCCGCTTCCTTCTTCCGGCATCGTGGAGAGTGCGGGTTTGTCGGACACTCCGAACACAACGACACCTCTTTTTTTTAGCATCAGCGCAAGGCGGTAAACTTCCCCTGTGATTGTGATTTCTTCGGAAAGAAGTTTTGCAATAGGCGTTTCGTCGGGTAGAAAATCCGCCCTTGCGATTGTCTTCAAAAATTCCTTTTTTCTGAATTCGGGAAATGCAGTGGGGTTTTTCTCTTCGATATTTTTGAGGACGGTTTCCGCATATTTTTTCAAAACCGAATTCCGCACGGAAACTTTTTCAATAAGTTCTTTTGCGTTTTCAAATTTTCCGCCCGAAAGTTCCGTTTCGGAAACGGCACCATCGTAAATAAAAAACGCAAGTAAAGAAACGATATCCTGATTGTCCTCCGTTATGTAAAAAAATTCTTTCCTGTTTGCGATTTGATACGCCTTTGAAAACTTCTCTTCGTTAATTTCCCCGAAAATTTCTTCCGCAAGTTCCCTGATTGCGTCGATGCGTGCTTTGTCGATTGCCCTGTCGTTTCTTCCGCGTGCACCGATTGCCGTTTTGTCGATATCGATTATGAGGACGGTGCGCTCGTCCGCACGGAAGACTTTTTCTTCACAAATAGAAAAAGCCCTTTCCAAATTTGCCCATCTGCCGTTTAAAAGGAAATTCTTCCTGAATTCGATTGTGTCTGTTTCCCCTTCGCGCGTGATTATGCCGAACGTTTCAATATCGGGAAATTCCGAAAAATTTTCTATCACAGAGGCGTCGCTCATCAAGGTGTCTCCGATGTAAAAAACTTTGTTAAAATTTCCCGCTTTCGAAAAAATGTAATAAAGTGCCTTTGCGTATTCTTTGTCTTTTTTTCTGGGAAGTTTCGTGAGGGAAAGCGCAGTTTTTATTTCGGGAAACTGCGGGAGGGAATTACCAACCGGGTTCAATTCTCTGAACACAAGGCGGTTTCCGAAAATGTCGGAGAGTTTACCCCTTTTATACTTCAAGTTTGCCATCTTTCAGGAAGAGCTCCGCATTCAGCACACTTCCGCCGGCAGCACCCCTTATCGTGTTGTGCGAAAGAACGGTGAGCGTGAAATCGAAAATATCCGCCTTGCGAATGTTTCCTACGGTTACCGCCATACCTTTTCCCGCATTCCTGTCCAAAACAGGCTGGGGCCTGAACTTATCGTCTTTTACGATGATGGGATTCTTCGGAGCGGTGGGAAGGTTCAGTTTTTGAGGAAGTGCCGAAAAATTTTTCAATATTTCTTTCAATTCCGAAACGTCCGCCTTTTTGTCCGTTTCGATAAAAAGCACTTCCGTGTGCCCGTTGCGAACAGGCACTCTATTACACCGCGCTTCGACTTTGAAATCCGCATATTCGAATTTCCCGCTAAAATCTCCCAAAATTTTCCTCGTTTCCGTTTTTATTTTATCTTCTTCTTTTTCTATGTGGGGAATAATGTTATCTATGATTCCCAAGGAAGGAACTCCGGGATAGCCTGCGCCCGAGACGGCCTGCATCGTAAACACGACGAGTTTTTTTATGCCGAGTGTGTCTTTTATCGCCTTCAAAGGAATCACAATGCCTGCGGTGGAGCAGTTCGGGTTCGTTATGATAAAGCCTTTTGTGTTTTGATATTTCACCGCTTCAAAATGTCCGGGGTTCACCTCCGGGACGATGATCGGAACAAATTCGTCGTACCGGTGCGCGCTTGCGTTGCTGAAAACGTAATGCCCGTTCTCTGCAAGTTCCTTTTCTATACCGCCTGCAATACTTGCGGGAAGTGCGGAAAAAACGATTTTCGTCGGAACTTCTTCCCCTAACGCGCGCAGTTCGATATTTTTCACGCTTTCGGGAATGTCTTCTTCCAGCACCCAATTCACCGTTTCTCCGTATTTAAGCCCCTTCCTTTTTTCAGATGCGAAGAGTGCGGCAATTCTGAAAAACGGGTGATTTGCGAGCAAACTGACGAACCTCTGCCCCACCATTCCCGTTGCGCCCAAAACGGAAACTTCTGTCATAATTCCCTCCCTATTTCAATAATATCATTCAGGACGCCCGAAGCCGTAATTTCGGCGCCTGCGCCCTTCCCTTTTATCACGATCGGAACGTCCCCGTAACGTGCCGTATAGATTTCAAAAATGTTTTCCCCGAAAAGAAGCGAAGAGAACGGAGAACTTTCAGGGAACGCTTTTATTTTTACGGACGCATATTTCTCCGTTATTTCGAGCACAGGGTAAACCGCACCCTTTTCGGAAAGTTTTGCGATGCGCTTTTCGAATGCGGAAAGTTCGCCTTTTTCAAATTCTTCCAGCGTATGTGATTTTACAAATTCCTCAAATTCAATCTCCTCGTTCCTCTCCAAAACATTGAGAAGAATTTTTCCTTTCCTGTAAATATCCGTTCCTTTCAGGTCGTCCATCGGGTTCGGTTCCGTGTATCCTTTTTCCCTTGCTTCGAGAATCGCTTCGGAAAGTTTTGTGCCATTGCGCAGTTTTCCGAAAATAAAGGAAAGCGAACCGCTTGGAAGCGCAGTAATTTTCCTGATTTTATCCCCGCTTTCCATCAAATTGTTTATCGTTTTTATCACGGGGAGTGCAGCACCTACCGTTGTTTCGAATTTGAAAATCCCCTTTTGTGAAGAAAGCAGTTTGAAATTTTCAAAATCCGTGATGTTCTTTTTGTTCGACGTAGCAACGTTTATACCGTTTTTCAGCGCCTCGGAAAGAAGAGAAATTAAAGTATCCGTGTTTGTCAAATCCGCGATGACGGTGTTTTGCGGAAGCGCCAAAATCCTTTCTATGGGAACGCTTCCCTCCCTTAAATTAAAACCGTTCTTTTCAACGTAATCGAACACATCTTCCCCGAGCAGGAAACTTTTGCTACGGACAAGCCCGATATACCGAATTTCTATCCCGGTTTTTTTCAAAATCTTTTTCCTGTTTTTCTTTATTATCCTGAAAAGCGCGCTTCCCACGGTTCCCGTCCCGAACTGGACGAGGTTTACAATTTTTGCGGGTTTGTGCTCTCTGTTCCCCAGACCCAACTCCTCGTGCAAAATCCTAACGGCGTCTTTCGAATGCTTCTTTTTTACGGCAAAAGAGATGTTGTAATCCGAAGAGCCCTGTGCTATCGCAATTACGTTTATTCCGTTCCTTCCAAGCGATGAAAATATCCTGCCTGAAACGTTCGGCGCGCTTTTTATCCCTGCGCCCACAGCGGACACGATTGCAACTCCGCTGTCTCCGTTAATCCCCTCTATTGCATTTTCTTTTATCTCGTTTTCAAATTCCGTTTTGAGTTTGCGGATCAAATTCTGCGCGTCTTTTTTAAGAACTGCAAAGCAAATATTTTGCTCGGAGGAAGACTGGGAAATCATAAGCACGTTGGATTTTGTTTCCGCTGCGGATTTGAAAACGCGCTCCGCAATGCCCGGGACTCCGAGCATTCCTTTGCCTCCTACGGTGATGAGGGACACGTCTTTTATCGTGGTAATCGCCTTGACAAATCCTTTGCCTGTTTCTTTGTCCGTGATCAGTGTGCCTTCAAACGCAGGGTTAAACGTGTTCAGAATCCGCACGGGGATTTTCTTGTCGTAAACGGGGAGAATTGCCTTGGGATGTATAACCTTTGCGCCGAAATAGGAAAGTTCGCTTGCCTCGTTGTACGAAATTGATTTTAAGGAACGGGCGTTTTTTACCGTGCGCGGGTCTGCCGTCATCACACCGTCAACGTCCGTCCATATCCAAACTTCCCTTGCGTCAAGAAGCCTTCCCAAAATCGTTGCGGAAAAATCGCTCCCTCCTCTTCCCAGAGTGGTTATCTTTCCGTCTTTTGTTGCCCCTATGAATCCTGTTACGATCGGCACCGTTCCTTCTCTAAATAAGCGGGAAAAGAGTTTCTCCGCACGTGTTTTCAATTCTTTGAAAAGAGGGAATGCGTTTCCAAATTCGTCGTTTGTGACCAAAAATTTCGTTGCATCTACGGCAACTGCCTTCACTTTGATCCTTCTCAACGCCTCGGCAACTACCCTTGCGGACATCCTTTCCCCGAATGATTTCACCGTGTCGAGTGCCCGCTCCGTAAGTTCTCCGACGAGGTAAATACCGTTCAGTATATTTGAGAGTTCTTCGAGCAGGTTTTCCACTTCAGAGAGGTTTTTGCCGAAGAGTTCACTCATTGCGTTTTTCTCTTTTTCGATGATTGCGGAAAGCATTTTTTTGTAATCTTCGTTCCCTTCCCCAGCCTGTTCCGCAGACTCTATGAGTAAGTCCGTTATCCCGCTCATTGCGGAAACAACGGCGACTTTCTGCTCACTTACGCTGTTAATGAGTTTTGCCGTTTGCAAAATCATTTTAGGGGAGCCGACGGACGTTCCCCCGAATTTCATCACGATCATCTATTCCCCCAAAATTTCCTTTATCTTTTCCTCTATCTTTTCTTTGCTGTTCTCTATTTTTTCCGGCGCGTTTTGCAAACTTCCGCCGTAATGCAATTTCCCCAAATGATAATCCGTTGTTGCACCGGGATCTTTCAAAATATTCCCGGTCAAAAGTATCACGACCTTGTCGTTCTTTTTGATCACTCCTTTTTTGCGGAGTTTTATCGCACCTGCAAGTGATGCTGCGGACGCAGGCTCGCACCCCGTCCCCGAACGGTCAAGGACTGCTTTTGCATTCATAATTTCTTCGTCGCTCACTTCTTCGACAACTCCGTTCGTAAACTCTATGCTCCGCTTTGCCTTTTCGTAATTCACCGGGTTTCCGATTCTGATTGCGGTTGCAATCGTTTCCGCTTTCACGGGCTCGAATTTTTCAAATCCGTTCTTGTAAGCACTGTAAAACGGATTTGCATTTTCCGCCTGAATTACGGCAAGGCGCGGGACTTTTTCTATTATTCCGAACTTTTTAAGTTCGTAAAGCGCTTTTCCGAATGCCGTTGTGTTGCCCAAGTTCCCTCCGGGCAGGACAAACCAATCCGGAATTTCCCAATTGAGTTGTTCAAGTGTGTGGATCATAATCGTTTTCTGCCCTTCCAGCCTTATCGGGTTCAAAGAATTCAAAAGGTAAATTTTGTGCTTTGATGCGATTTCCCGCACCGCATTCATCGCATCGTCGAAATCGCCCTTTATCTGCAATGTTTTTGCCCCGTATGCAAGTGCCTGCGAGAGTTTGCCGAATGCGATTTTTCCGTCAGGAATAAAGACAACCGCTTTCAGCCCAGCCTTTGCGGCGTATGCGGCAAGCGAAGCGGACGTGTTGCCCGTTGAAGCGCAGATTACCATTTTATAACCCAATTTTTTTGCAAACGAAATCCCTATCGTCATCCCCCTGTCCTTGAAAGAGCCGGTCGGGTTTTCCCCTTCGTGCTTTGCAAAGAGTGCCTTAACGTCGAGAATGTTTTTCGGAAGTTCGTAAAGGTTTGTTTTCCCCTCCGGGAATGTTACGATTTCGCTTTCGTCAAAATCGTAAACGAGTTCCCTGAACCTCCACACTCCGCTTTCATCAACAGGTTTATTGCTGCACCGCCTCTTTTTCCACGTTTCTTTGATATGCGAAAAATCGTCCGAATCTTCCTTTACAATTTTCACGTCGAGCAGACCCCCGCAGTCGCAGAGGTATCGCGGGACGTTTATAGGATATTCTTTTCCGCATCTTACGCATTTCAACACTCTTTTCATATTAAGTTTGATTATAAAAAATTTCGCGGTTTTTACAAACCGTGTTTAATTTTTCTCTTTTATTTGTGTTTTGTTA
>JAGHAO010000200.1 GCA_021161495.1 Caldisericaceae bacterium
AAGAAATTTCCTGCGTTTTCCTGTTAAAAATTTTACCGTAAAGATGCAACGCAATAATAAAACCGTTAATGAGGTCATCCCCTTGCGGAGTTAATCCAAATCCCAAACCTTTCAAATTTTTTATCGAATTAATCTCTCCCTTAAAAAAAGAATGCACATTGTCTTTAATAGAAGTGTATAAGTTTTTTTCAAACGGAGTTATGAAGAAATTCTTTCTCCTGTCGTCCAATAAAAAAGCACTACTTAAAAGCGGCGCCTTTTTGAGTAAAAAATATTTAAATAAAATAAAAGAATCAATGAAATAACCGAAATTAATGGCAGGCAAATCCTCAATAAAAGGGTTATAGTGATGAACATTATGTATGGAATAGAGTGTATTATTAATTTTAACGAGAGAATCGGAGATAATTTTAAAACCTGTAATATACGAAACAGTATGTGTATTAACTACAATATTATTTGGGCCTTCTCCCACTTTCTCAGTTACAACGGATATAAGATGGCCACTATTCGACAAGAAATTTACTGCATTCTCAAAAGAAGAATGCAATTTGTAAATATACCGGTTATCTAAAATAACATCATCCCCAATCGATTCTATTTTCAACTGCAATGCAGTATTCAATTGCTAATACCCCCCATATTAAATTACAAACACCCTCGAAAGAAGAATTCGAGGGTGTTTATCCATAACTGTCCTATACTTCCGGTTTTTCAGGAATCTTGAAACTTTCGGCTTGTTTGAGAAGATCTTCCGGTACCGGCGCTTTAAGCGTTGTTCCAAGATAATCTTCAAGATACTTCTTTATAGAAGCATCCCAATACTCTTTAGTGATGTAGAAGACTTTTGCTCCGCCAAGTTCATGCTGGTATTCAGGCCACGGATAGGAAGGTTGTGCCATTCCAATTCCCCATCTCTTGAATCCGTTATAACTTTCGTATGTTGCCCAGAATTCTTTTTGGCCGAGGATTTCAAATGTGTAATAAGTCTTTGCATAATACATAGCAGCGCCCGCACGGAGCCCCCTCTTAAATGCCATAGTATGGAGGCTTATGTTGACGTCTTTATTCATAACTCTACCGTTTCCAAGTGCCGCAAGCTCTCCGTCAATAATTCCGACAAGCAAATAAGGATCTTTTAATCTGTTTCTGTACCAGCCAAGAATTTCAGCGTAAACACGCGCACCTACGATGTCATAAAAATCGTGGTCGACATCAAGAAACTTTTTGATAAAAGGTAATAAAGCAGGTGCTTCTTCTTTGGTCATCTGCCTAATGACCATTTTCTTGCCACCCCTAAGCTCAATGTACATAGGAGTCCAAGGCTTAAGGTCCATTGGAGGCGGGCTTAAAAGCGGTTCAAGCTCCTCCACTTTGAATACAATTTCTTGCTGTGAAACTTTCTCTGGTGGTAATTTTTTCATCTTATCTCCCCTTTCATAAAAATGTTTTATTAATTTTAACAATTTTGTAATGGTTGTCAAGTGTTTTTAAAGAACTTAACGGCAAATTTAAATAATCTGTGAATAAAAAACAAAATAACACGGAATCTATTGAAACAAAATCCAAAAACATCTATAATTGCAACAAGGAGGTAATAGATGGCAGAAAAAAAGAAAATAGCGGTTTTGGGTTGCAAAAATTGGGCAAAAGATCTGATAGGAAAACTTGGAGAAGATTACGATATAATCACTATGGGAGAGCGGAAAGATTGCGAATTTCATCTTTCCTTTGATATAGAATCCCAATGGGATACACATAAAATTCCGGAAATAAAGGGACTGCTCAATATAGGAAAAATTTCGGAATTAAAAGGACTGATTGAAACACCCGCTGAAAAATGGAAAGCAATAGTAAACAGCAATTTAAAATTAATATATAAAAGTATCAATTTCTTTTCCGAATTTATTGCTCCGGGGGGAAGTATTGTAAATATCTTGGAAGCAGGCCAAATGGAGGGGCTTGGCGGTGCTTTAATTTACGATGCTTTCGAAAAAGAATCCACCGTTTTAACAAAAAGCCTCGCATATACATACGCAAGCAAAAAAATCAGAATTAATTCAATACGTATCGGATACATAGATACTGAGGACTTAATGGGTGCAGGAAGTAAGCTTAAAGAGATATATCTTAGAAACGCAAAGAAAAATATTCCTATGGGCTTTGTTGCTGACATTACCGATATCAGCAACTTGGTAAGTTTTTTGTTATCCGATAAATCCCGTTATATAACAGGCAATGTTATTAACTTGGACGGAGGAATAAGCACAAAGGGGTGAAATAATGATTATAAAACTAATATTTGTTTTAATAGCATCTTATTTAGTGGGATCCATACCAAACGGATATATTATTTCAAGAAAATTCTACGGAATCGATATTACAAAATATGGTAGCGGGAATATAGGTGCCACAAACGTCCAGAGAGTATTAGGGATAAAACCCGCAATAATAGTTCTTTTATTGGATCTTGCAAAAGGTGGCATTGCAATACTTTTGGGTAGGTACGTAGCACAATCTTATCCTATTATGATGCTTTCCGGCGTTGCCGCAATCCTCGGACACGACTATTCCATATTTATGCCGCATTTTAAAGGAGGAAAGGGAGTAGCGGCTACCTACGGAGTTGCCGCTTTTGTAAATTTTCCCGCTGCACTTCTCTCGGCTCTTGTGTTTATGGGAGTAGTATGGAAAACAAAGTACGTATCTTTGGGCTCAATTATATCCATATCTTGTTTTCCTTTATTTTTGCTTTTGCTGAAAGAAGATAAAACGGTTGTGCTTATGAGTATTATTTTTCCTATTCTTGTAATGTTTTCTCATAGGGAAAACATAAAACGTTTAATCAAAGGAACGGAAAGAAAATTCGGGGAAAAAGTAAAAATAGATGAAAGACATTAAAAATCTAACGTTTGAGGAATTAAAAACATACTTTATTCTGCAAGATGAGCCGGAATACCGTGCAAACGAAATATTCCGAGCAATATATATAAATAAAGTAAAGGAATTCAAAGAAATCACAACACTCCCAAAAAGCTTAAGAGAAAAGTTATCAAACGAGTTTTACATAAGAGGCTTTAAGAAAGTTTCTACGTTGGGAGACACAAACAAAACTCAAAAATTCCTATTTGAACTAAAAGATAAGCGCCTTATAGAAACAGTGTTAATAAAAGAGAATACAAAGAAAGGCAAATTTAGAAATACATTATGCGTATCATCTCAAGTTGGTTGCGCAATGGGGTGTAAATTTTGCGCAACAGGAAAAATGGGATTCATAAGAAATCTCTCGGCAGGAGAAATAATAGAACAATTGCTCTACATAGAGGACGCAGAAAAAATTCAGAATATAGTGTTTATGGGTATGGGAGAGCCTCTTGCAAATTACGAAAATGTTAAAAAAGCAATTGAAATAATTTCCGACCCGAGAGGGCGTGCTCTGGGAAGAAGGAAAATTGTTGTTTCCACATCAGGCATAATTGACAAAATTTATAAACTTACGAATGAGTTAAAATCAGTAAGATTAGCAGTTTCTCTTCATTCGGCATTCCAGGAAAAAAGAAACTTTCTTATGCCCGGATTAAAAATTTACAAAATCGAAGATTTAATGCAAGCGATCTCTTACTACACGCAAAAAACCGGCAATACCGTAACAATAGAATATTTATTAATAAAGGATCTTAATGACGGTGAAGAAGATGCAAAACAACTGATAAAATTACTTAGAAAAATAAAATTTGTAAAAGTAAATTTAATACATTATAATCCGGTGCCATTTGCCGATTTCGAATCCTCAAAAAAGGAAAAGCTGTTTTTTGGAATACTAAAAAGAGCCGGAATAAATACAACAATAAGATTTTCAAAAGGAAGCGAAATTTCAGCTGCCTGCGGGCAACTTGCAACAAAGGAAAGCCCAATTAATCTAAATAATTTATAGATATTTAACAAC
>JAGHAO010000194.1 GCA_021161495.1 Caldisericaceae bacterium
GCCCTGTGCAAATCCATCGCTTCTTCGCTCAATTCTTTTTCGTAAAGATTTCCCGCCATTTTGCACCTCCTTATACCATTTTACTTTATATTATTTTATTTTCAAGGCTACCTATTTTGCTAATTTTGCAAACAACCGTATCGCCTTTTTCAATCGGGGCAATGCCGGAAATCGTGCCTGTCGAAATAACGTCTCCCGGATACAAGGTGAGGTATTTGCTTATATAACTTATAAGGTAATTTATTTTGAAGATCATATCCTTCGTGTTTCCTTTCTGCCTCAACTTTCCGTTTACGTAAAGTTCAATCGTGAGGTTGTGAGGGTCTTTCACCTCTTCTTTTGTCACGATATACGGGCCTATCGGCATTGAGCCGTTGAAATTTTTCGAGCGGAACCAGGGGTGTCCCGCTTTCATATCCGCATACTCCAAATTCCTTTCCGTGATGTCGTTTGCGATCGTATAACCGAAGACGCAGTCAAGCCCCTTCTTAACGGAGACATTTTTGCATTCTTTTCCTATCACCACGGCAAGTTCGGGTTCAGGGTCGATGCGTGTCGCATAAGACGGATACTTTACGGGGAATTTGTGCGGAACGGCACAGTCGGAGAATTTTCCGAACAAAATCGGCTCATCCGGAATTTCGGCACCCGTTTCTTTTGCGTGCTCTGCATAATTTTTACCGAGGCAGATTATTTTGCTTGCGCGTGAAATCGGCACTCCGAACCTCGGTCTCTTTACAGAAAACAGGTTGTAGAAATTCCCTCCGAAAACTTTCTTTGCCTTTTTCAGCATTTTTGGAATTTCGTCCCACTGCTCTATCATCTCGTTTATCCCGTATGCAACGGGATACTCTCCTTTTTCAAGGTCGCTCAAAACGTCCGAGACAAGTTGCACGTCGATCGCTTTTCCTTCGTCAAGCACAACGGGTTTTTCAATCCCGCCGGAAACAACAGTCGCAATTTTCATCTTTTCCTCCTTATAACCAAAGTTATTAAAAATATCGCGGTTGCGGTAAGCACAATCACAGGGCCTGTGGATATGTTCAAAACATAGGAAAGGTAAATTCCGAGCAGAGCGCTTACAATCCCGAAAGCAACGGAATACAGAATCGTTTCCCTGAAACTCCTCGCGATGTTCATAGCGGACGCCGGAGGAATTACGATCAAAGCGGAAACGAGAATTATCCCAACCGTTTTCGTGCTTGCAATAATGATAAGCGAAAGGATGGCGAAAAACAGATAATCGATGAAGTTTACCGGGACGCCTTTCACTTTTGCCCAATCTTCGTCAAAAGAAATCATCGTGATTTCGTAAAACTTCAATCCGAAAAACACGAAAGCGATCACGCTCAAACAGGCTATTACATAAAGGTCTTTCGTTGAGACGGCAAGAATATCACCGAAGAGATAACTCAAAAGGTCGGGTTTGTACCCTTTGACAAAACCGATCAAAATCACGCCGAGCGCCATCGAGGACGGCAAAAAGATTCCGATTATCGTGTCTATGAACAAAAGCGATTTCCTGTAAAGATACCCGATTCCGATTCCGACGAACACCCCGAACGCAAGCGCGCTTCCGAAAGGATTTTTGTTTGCGAGGTACCCGATTGCAACGCCCGCAAGGGAGGAGTGCGCAATTGCATTTGCGTAAAACGCCATTTTTCGCGTCACGACAAAAACGCCGACAAATGCGCAGAGAACCGCCGAAACAACGCCTGCAACGAGCGCTCTTACAAGGAATGGGGGCATCACTTCACCTCCTGCTCTTTGTAAAGTTCGCACGGCCCGCCGTCGGGGCAGGGTTTGTGCTTGAAAATGCCGGCATCATGCCCGTATAATATATGAAACGTTTCTTCTTTCAGCACTTCTTTCGGACGCCCGTAACAGATCAGTTTTTTATTCAGGCACAAAACTGTGTCTGCAAGTTTGTCCACCGCGGTGACGTCGTGCGAAACGAGGATTATCGTAATCCCGAATTTTTCGTGAATTGTATCCATAAATTCGTAAAACGTTTTTTCTCCGGCAATGTCAATCCCTGCAAGCGGTTCGTCCATAAATATGATTTCAGGCAGAAACGTCAATGCCCGCACGATCAAGACGCGCTGCATCTGCCCGCCCGACAAACTGCCGATGGTCCTGTTTTTAAAATCTTCGAGGTGTGCCATTTTTAAAAACGTATCGATCCTCTTTTTCTTTTCTTCGGAAGAGAGGGGTGTTTTTGCTATGGAAAGCGCAAGCATCTCTCCCACGGTGAGCGGAATATTTTTCGAAAAACTCATACGCTGCGGAACGTATCCTATTTTCAGGTGTTCTTCGCGCGAGAGTTTTTCAAAAGGCTTTCCGAAGATTTCCACCTTTCCTTCGAACGGAACAAGGTTTAAAATAGCCTTTATCAGCGTAGACTTTCCCGCGCCGTTCGGCCCGATTATCACGGCAAGCGCCCCTTTTTCGAGTTCGAAACTCACATCGTAAAGCGCAAGCGTGTTTCCGTATTTTACGGTGAGGTGCTTGGTGCGGAGAATTTTATCGCTCACTTCAGCCCCCTGTATATCTCGTTTATGTCAAATCTCAAAAGTTCGATATAACTTTTTCTTCCGTCCGTTCCTCCGAGCGGGTCCAGAACAAGGATTTTCACGCTCGTATCCTGCGAAATTGTTTTGAGGATCGAGGAAAAAATTTGCGGTTCACTGAAAATTGCTTTGATGTGCTCCTCTTTTATGAGGCGCTCAATTTCCGCAAGGTCCTTCGGGTTGGGCTTTTGCCCGGGCACTTTTTCTATAACCCCCGCTTCCTCCAAACTGAAAAATTCGGCAAAGTACGTGTATGCTGGATGAAAAGCGATAAATTTGCGGCTTTTCAGAGAATCCACTTCTTTTTTAAGGGAATTTGCCTCTCTTCGAATCTCATTGCTGTATTTTTCAAAATTTTGCTCATAATAAGATTTATGCTTCGGGTCAATTTTTTCAAGAGTTTTTTCTACCACCTCGCACTGCGAAATTGCGTATTCCGGGTTCAGCCATAGATGAGGGTTTCCGTTGTGCGCCTTCACGACATTCTGCAAACCCTCGTTCACGTTTGTTTCAAGCGGAATTCCCGCATTCTTTGCAAGTTTCAAAACCCAGTCGTCCAGCCCGAAATTGTTGTAAAAAACGACTTTTGCGCCTGTAATTTTCTTAACGTCGCTAAGAGAAGGAGAAAATGTGTGAGGGCTTGAGCCGGGCGGAACGATTAAAACAGGTTCGACATACTCCCCGCCGATATTTCTCACAAAATCGTATATCGGGAAAATCGTTGCCGCAACTTTTATTTTCGTATTTTCAGCGGGAGCGCCCTTCCCGCATCCGGAAAACACCAATGCAAATATGACAAGCAAAATAACTGCAATCTTCTTCATACTTCGAATTATACCACAAAATTTTACAAAATTAACCGGGAATTATTACTTGCAAGGTATTTATTTACAGAAAACCCCTTTTTCTATATAACTGTGTCATTTCTTTTTCTCCGATATCGTGAAGAGGAACATTGAATTGTTCATAAATTTTTCTCTTGCCGTTTTTTTATCCTGTCATTCCGGAGGAACGAACGAAGTGAGTGACGAAGAATCTCGTATTTCACCTGAGACCCTGAGTAAAAACACCTCAGAGTGACAGGGCAGAGTCATTCCGGACTTGATCCGGAAGCTCGTCTTTCTTCTCTTTCGGAATGCACTCTGATAAAGGAATTGAAA
>JAGHAO010000218.1 GCA_021161495.1 Caldisericaceae bacterium
AGTAAGTCTTATAAATCAATTTAATCCCGATTGGAAAGACTTAAGCAAAGATTTATAGACCCTGAACAAAAACGTTTCAGGGTGACGAAAGAGAGAATAGGAGTTTCGAGGGAAATGTGTTCCCTCGAATTGGAGACCCTGAGTAAAAACACCTCAGGGTGACAAAGTGTATTGGTCACTCTGAATTTATTTCAGAGTCTCATCATTCGTCATTCCGAACTTGTTTCAGAGTCTCTTCTTTTGCCTTTCAATAGGAGTTTCGAGGGAAATGTGTTTCCTCGATTTAAGACCCTGAGTTAATACATCTCAGGGTGACGGGACGGGGGACACCTCAGGGTGACAAAAAGATAGTCATCCTGCACTTTTCCTCGGGATGCATTACCCCAAGTCTTGTTTCGGGATCTTTTTCAGGATTGTTTCGGAATCTCTTTTGCCACTCCCATAAAGTATATTTTGAGGACGAAATAAATGTGGAACCTCTAAAAACTAAAAGGCGGGGCAATTGCCCCGCCACATTAACAACATTTTTTAATGGCTCTTCTCTTTCAGTTTTTTGTCCCAATATTTACTCAATGCTTCATCAAGACTCTTTGTGTCTTCTACGCTCGTGATTGTGTAAAGTTTGTAAGTATCTCCGACTTTTACAAACTTTCTCACTTCGGTTAACAGCCCGTCCGGGATTCCGTAAACAAGAATCGCTTTGTTTCCGTCAATTTTTATCCCTATTATGTTTCCTTTAATGTCGTTTTTAATGTCTTCTTTCAAATGCGCGAAATCTTTGTTTCCCACGATTTGGGCAATCATACTGCGGGACGCTTTCAAACTTTCAAGTTGTGATTTCGATTCTACGGTAATTCCTTTTATTTCTCTGATAAACAACAAATTTTCAATGATTTTCTTTTCGTTTTCATCTTTGACTGATTTTAAGAGATTTTGCCCTGTAGTGTCCAATTTATCCTGCTTGAGAACTTTTACTTTTTCGGATGCCTCTTTGAATAGTTCGGGGTATTTATCCGTCATATCGGAAAGAGTGTCAATCGCATCATATAGCCTTTTCCTTACCGTTGCCCCGCTTTTGAATGTCGCAACAAAACTAATTTTACCTTTTCCGTCCCATAGATGGGTTTTCAGCAGTTTACTTCTTTCGGAAACGGGAATTTCTTTGGGATCAACAGTCCTTGATTCCGGTAAATCTACCATAAAACGAAGTATCATCTTCGGGTCATTATCTTTCCAATACAGGATCGAAGCAGCCTGATAGTTTAGGTTTGCCTCTTTCACTTTTTCAATTTCGTTTTTGCTTCCTATGAACTCTCCGATCGGAAGATTGCAACCTGCGGCATCCTTCGGAGTTAAGAACGGAAAGAGATAGCAGTATGCCTTTTCACCGGGGCCGATTATGTTATAGTTCACATCGGCGTAAACGGCTATTGAAAGTAGTATTATGATTGATACCAAAAGAACTTTAGTTGCTTTTTTCATTTTGTTCCTCCTTTAGTTCTTGGGCGTCCAGCAATACAAAGTAAGGTTAGGGTATGCCGTGAAAATACTTTCTCCGTACGTTGTCAGATCCCACCTTACCCACGAAGAATTAGAGGTGTGTTGCGCACAATACGGGTTTCCGTTAGGATTCGGATCCGGATAATTCGGCCCTGAGCCAAATCCTACTACAATCCTGCTATGAAATATATTGTCAGGTCCGGCAGGATACCCGTTATTGCTTGAAGCAAGCTGAATAATATCTCCGTAATATAAGTTTGTTATCCACGAAGTCGAGTTTACATTACGAACAAACGAAAAGTGTTTGAACAACAACGGAGCATATGTAAAGCTATAAGCGGAATCCGCATACAATATATGCCACCAGGGCAGATAACTTGTTCTATCGCCATACCACATATAATCTATTCCGCCTGCTCTAATGCATTGTGATACAAAATTAGTGCAATCTTCCGAAAGTTCTTGGTATTTCGGTGTGTTATATGACATAGCCCATTTTTCCGCATAGTCAACCGCTGCCTGTCGATTATACGAATCGGCACTTGCTGTTCCTGTAATTATCCCAAAGAGAATTAAAATAATAGACAGTACAAGTAAAAACTTTTTCTTCATATTTTCTCTCCTTTCAATAAAATTTTAGAGTTTTATACACACTTTGCAAACACCTTAGGATTTATTTGCAAAGTTTAGCTTTTCCGATTCTGTTTGAAGTTCAGAAAGAGAACAGGAAGGTTCTTTTCAGAAAGAAGAGAGATTTCGTTTCGGGATTTTGGCGATTAGGACCGATTCATTGGTTTTGTTTTTTGTAAGAGACATTCATATTGCATCGCCTCCTTTTAATACGGCTGAATTCCGGTTAGCCTTTTATAGTAAGAACACATTTTTTCGCCACCTTTACTCCATTTGCTTTCCTCACCGTCAAAACTTTTTTACACCGTATGCCGAAAAACCTTTCAACATTTCCATTATATACTCTCTCTCTCTCTCTCTTGTCAAGTGCTTTTCGAACATTTTTTCAAAAAGTCTTAAAAACAGGTTTTAATCGCATTATCATTGCATTTATCATCGTTTTGTTTATGCAAAATCAAAACAAAATACCCAAAATCCTCCTTTAAATAATAACTATACATATTCAGGCAGTTTTATGTCAAACAACCTTTCTCTTGTTCTTTTTGACCTTACGAATTCTCCGGTTGAAGGATCAATCCTTCCCAAGTATTTTCTCTCCTGCCTATGTTAGCTTCTTTCCTCAATCTAATGATTCTCAGCCTCATATACATAAATGCTTTTTCCTATTTTTTGGGTTACAATATGTTTTATAACTATATGATAACCATGAAAACAAACAAAAAAATTGGTAAAAACTGAATTTAAAGAAATATGGTTAGGAAAAAGAGGGGATTTGCGGAAAATAGGGAATTTTGCATATCCGTTCTTTGAGAAATTTCAGAACAAATGCAAAATAAACAATTTGAATAAGTTCGGTAATTTTTGGTTAAACAATTTTTTTCTTTACACTTCCTAAAAATTTTTTAACCATACCCGCAGAAAAATTCCGTTCCGTCTTTGCCTCTTCTAAAAATTTTTTCCTTCTATAAATAATACAATTTCAACGGGAAAAATTTTCTCCTCATATATATAGACAAACAACTCCCGAAAAATTTTCTTGTTTCAGAGTCTCAAAGTTGTCATTCCGAACTTGTTTCGGAATCTCGTATTTTTATACTTATGGAATGTACTTTGACAAAAGAATTAAAAACGAGACCCTTCACT
>JAGHAO010000208.1 GCA_021161495.1 Caldisericaceae bacterium
GAGCACCTCCTTGTTGCGCTTATTGAGCAACAAGACGGCATTGTCCCTGCCATACTCGATTCTTTGAAAGTGGATAAAGGCTCTTTTGTGGATTCTTTATATCAAATAATATCCCGTTTCCCTAAAACGGAAGGCGCTCTTTCTCAAAATGTTTATATAACAAGTAGACTTGATTCTTTATTCAGGCGTGCCGAGTCCGAAGCGTTGAGAATGCAGGATGAGTACGTAAGCACGGAGCACCTTTTTCTTGCCTCTCTCGAAGATCCCGAACTTAACCCGGTGTTTAGGCGCTTTGGAATAAGGAAACAGGATGTTTTGAAAGCAATAAACGAGATAAGAGGTGGTAGAAAAGTGACAGACAAAACTCCGGAAAACAAATATAAAGTCCTTGAAAAATACGGAAGAGATTTAACGGATCTTGCACGAAAAGGAAAACTTGACCCTGTTATAGGGAGAGACGAAGAAATTCGCAGGACAATGCAGATTTTAACGAGAAGAACCAAAAACAACCCCATTCTTATAGGAGAGGCAGGCGTCGGTAAAACGGCAATTGTGGAAGGGCTTGCTCAGAGGATTGTTGCGGGTGACGTTCCTGAAACGCTGAAAGACAAAACAATATTCCAACTTGATTTGGGAGCGCTTGTCGCAGGCGCAAAATTCAGAGGAGAATTTGAGGATAGACTTAAAGCCGTTATAGAAGAAATCAAAAAATCGGAAGGCAAAATCATTCTTTTCATAGACGAAATTCATACCGTTGTGGGTGCCGGTGCAACGGAAGGTTCGCTTGATGCCTCGAATATGCTTAAACCTGCACTTGCACGAGGAGAACTACGGACGATCGGTGCAACCACAATTGACGAATACAGAAAATATATTGAGAAAGACGCTGCACTTCAAAGAAGGTTCCAGCCCGTTTACGTGAAAGAGCCTTCCATCGAAGAGACCATAGCGATCTTAAGAGGATTAAAAGAAAAATACGAAGTCCACCACGGAGTGAAAATAAAAGACTCTGCACTTGTCGCCGCTGCAAAACTTTCCGCAAGGTATATTACGGACAGATTCCTTCCCGATAAAGCAATTGACCTTATTGATGAGGCTGCATCGCTTTTGAGAATGCAGATTGACAGTATGCCTGTCGAGCTCGACGAACTGAAAAGAAAAATCAGAATGCTTGAGATGGAAAAGAAGGCGCTCGAGCGTGAAAAGAACGACCCTCAAACCGCTGAAAGGTTAAGAGCGATTGAAAAAGAACTTGCGGATCTAAAAGAAAAGGATGCGGCGCTTACTGCCAAATGGAAACAAGAAAAAGCAGTAATTAACGAAATAAGGCAGATTAAAAAGCAAATAGACGATTTGAAAACGAAGGCGAAACTTGCGGAGCGTAAAGGAGATTTGGACGAAGCTGCACGTATTTTGTACGGTGAAATTCCCACGCTTCAAAAGAAATTAGAGGAAGCGAATAAACGTCTTGCGGAATTACAAAAAGAAAATCCTTTACTGAAAGAAGAAGTCGGCGAAGAGGAAGTTGCCGAAATCGTCTCCAAGTGGACCGGTATTCCTGTTTCCAAAATGCTTGAATCCGAGAGGGACAAATTGCTTCATCTGGAAGATGAACTTAAAAAACGTGTTGTGGGGCAGGATCAGGCAATTACGGCAGTTGCAAATGCGATAAGAAGAGCACGTGCAGGGCTTTCCGATCCGAACAGGCCGCTTGGTTCATTTATATTCTTGGGTCCTACGGGAGTGGGAAAAACCGAACTTGCAAAGGCGCTTGCCGAGTTTTTGTTCGATACGGAAAAAGCGTTGATTAGAATAGATATGTCGGAATATATGGAGAAATTCTCCGTGTCGAGGCTTATCGGCGCACCTCCCGGATACGTGGGGTACGAACAAGGCGGACAACTTACGGAAGCGGTTAGGAGGCACCCTTACTCGGTTGTTCTTCTCGACGAAATTGAAAAAGCGCATCCGGATGTTTTTAATATTCTTCTGCAAGTGCTTGACGACGGCAGGCTTACCGATTCCAAAGGGAGGACGGTTGATTTCAGGAATACGATTATAATAATGACTTCCAACATAGGAAGTAGGTATATTACGGAAATCAATGCAATTCCCGGAACAAGAGAATATACGGTTCAATACGAACGAGTTGTCGAGAGAGTTCAGGAAGAAATGAGGCATGTGTTCAGGCCGGAATTCCTCAATAGAATCGACGAAGTGATTGTATTCAATCCGCTTGGAATGGAGCAGCTCAGGAAAATTGTGGATATACTGCTTGGCTACACCCGGAGGAAATTACAGGAAAGGAGTATCACTCTTGTTGTAAATGACGATGTAAAAACATTCCTTGCAAATAAAGGGTTCGATCCGATATACGGAGCAAGGCCGCTCAGAAGGACGATTCAAAAGTATCTTGAGAATCCTCTTGCGGAGTTCATACTTAAAAACCAACCGCAGCAAGGAAGTAAAATAGAAGCATATATGGAAAAAGGTGAGGTGAAGTTCAGATTAGCGAAATAACCTTTGTTGAGATCATAAAGAAGGAAGCGAAAAAATTCGGTGTGGAGCTTGACGATCAGGCTCTGCGCCGAATGCTTGTTCATAAAATGATGCTTTCCGATTGGAATAATACGCGTTTTAACCTTACCACAATATCCGGAGATAGGGAAACGGCTTTAAAGCATTTTCTCGATTCACTTGCCGCATCGCTTGCCGTTAAATTTGACAAACAAAGGGTTATCGATATCGGCACAGGTGCAGGTTTCCCGGGAGTTCCTCTCAAAATTGCATTTCCGTCTATTAATCTTACTCTTCTTGACTCCAAAGAAAAGAAAGCAGCGTTTGTAACAATGCTTCTGCGAAGGCTTGAATTCGATTCCGAAGTCAGGATTATTGTGGCGCGCGGAGAAGATATAGGAAAAGATTCCGAGTTCAGAGGAATGTTCGATGTATCTACGATGAGAGGGGTAAGTAAAATCCCGATAAATGCCGAGATAGGATTGCCGCTTGTGAAAATCGGCGGAAAAGTGATTTTGTGGAAAGGCAAAAAAGACGTAGACAAATTAAACAAATATGAAGAATTCATAGATAAACTCGGGGGGAGAGTCAGTAAAGTAATTCCTTATAATCTCGGTGATATTCCGGGAGAAAGATATTTGCTTGTGCTTGAAAAGGTTAGAGAAACTCCGTCGAAATACCCAAGACGCTATTCCACTATGAGAAAGGCTTTGAGAAAGCAATGGAACGAATAAAATTTGATTATTTTAAACTCCCCTTGTATTTTATAATTTTGTTTTTAGTAATGGAGCTTTTTTTGTTCACGTTTTTTCACCCGAGCAACGTTTTACTGTATTCAATCTCCGCATTATTGTTCATTTTTGCATTTTTTCTTATGCGAATTGCCGGGAGGACGAATTCCATAATAAAGGAAATGTATTTTTCGGTAACCGCAGGGCTTTTCTCTTTTTATGCCCTTTTTGCGATACCGATTTATACGGGTGCGATTCGTCTTACCCAAAGTGCATTTGTTTTTCTCATACTTTTCGTTCTTTTTGTTGTTGCCGAGAAGGGGAGCTTCAGGAATGTTCTTGTGAATATAACGGTTTCTCTGATGCTTCTGTTTGAAATGCTTTTTTTCGGAAGGCACGGAAATTTGTATTTTTCCGTAATCCTTGTTTTATCTCTAATTGTTTGTTTATTGTTGGGATGGATGTTTGTAAATTCCAAGCCCTCCAAATTCGAAAGCAGGGCAATCTTGCAGACGGTTTTTTCTTTTTCTGGCATAAGTTTGCTGTGGAGCGCTTTTAGTTTGTTAAGATGAGATTACCGTTGATATTGGGGCATAGGGGGGCAAGATTTACGGCTCCAGAGAATTCCCTTCCAAGTTTCAAGAATGCTGTCCGATGTGGTGCCGATGGGATTGAACTTGACGTCCATCTGACGAAAGACGGCAAGCTTGTTGTAATTCACGATGCCGACCTGAGGCGGATCACGGGTGAAAAAACTTTAATAAGAAACCTTACATTAAAAGAAGTGAAAAATCTTGATATTTCAAAGCTTATTAAGAAAGGCACGCTTTCGGTAAAATGGAATATCAGAGTTTTTGCTTTGTCTTGCAACAAATATTTTGTTTCTGTTTTCGAGGAAAATAGCGGCAGGATATATAAATATTTTGTCGAGATAATCGGAAATACGGTAAAATCTGTTAAGAAAGTAATGATTCCGAGTAACTGTGAGGGCGACCTTGTTGCGGAGAAATTTATAGCAATAAATGCGCCTTATAGCGAAGAGGGCTTTGGAAAAGTTGAAATACCCGAATTTTCCGAAGTCCTTGAAAAAGTAAACTCTCCGTTTATCAATGTTGAAATAAAAAGAGGAGAAAGGTTCTATCCCGGAATTTCTGATGCGCTGGTAAAAGCGATAGAACATTACGGCTTTGAAAAATTCCTTATCTCTTCTTTTAATATTTCAACCCTGTTGTATATAAAAGAAAAGTACCCGTTCCTAAAAGTAAATCGTTTGTATGAAATCTCTCTTAGCCCGGTCAAAGCCGCAAAATCTCTTGACGGTGTGAATCCGTTCAGCCTTCTTATCGGCAGGAAGGGGATAACAAAACTCCATAAAATAGGTAAAACCGTATTTCCGTGGGTAGTTAACAATCCCGTATCAATGGTAAAATTTTTCATTTTCGGTTCCGACGGAATTATAACGGACAGGCCTTGTTTTGCTGTCAAATTAAGGGGGGAGTTGGAGGAACTGTTTAATGCGGCGGTGCGTTAAATTTACCGTAGTTGTTGTAGTTATTTTATTTTCTTTGTTTTATTTGTATCCTGCGAACGCAGCTAAACAGATGCCTTCAAAAGAAACATATATAATTCTTGCACCTGATAGTTTAAAGGAAAGCGCAGATATGTTTGCGGCGTACCGAAGCAGGGACTTTAATGTAAAAGAGGTGTTTATTTCCGAGATAGGGTCCAATAAGGCAAAGGATATTAGGAATTACCTTAAAGCACATTTTTCTTCCGGGTATTTGCTAATACTGGGAAACAACGATTTAATACCCAGGCCTTTTATGTATCCTTCCGAAAATGTTCATCATACCTCATACGATTCACCAAGTGCCACAGAAACGGATCTTTATTATGGGCTTTTATCCGAGGATATCGACAAAGACGGAGACGGTTTTCCGGGAGAACTGTGGGACGACAGAATGAAGATCGAACCGGATCTTATTGTAGGGAGAATCCCGTTTGATAATAATTATGATATTGAGAGTGTTCTTTTGAATACAAAAAGTTTTGAAAAAGATCCTCCGCAAAAAGCGGTTTTGGCAGGGACGTTTATTTCTTATCCGGGAGAAACTTATCTCGGTGCAAAGATTTACAACGGGGACGGGGCAAGAGAGGAAGAACTTATAAGCAAACTTTTATCCGTAAAAACAGTGAAACTTTATGATAAAAAAGGAAGTTTTCCTTCGATTTACCATTGTGATTTTCCGTTGAATGAAAAGAACTTTTACAGTGTGATAAAGGATGCCGGATTTACCGATTGGGTTGCCCACGGAAACCCCTACGGAGCGTATAATACCGTGTGGACAGATTCAAATGGGAACGGAATCCCGGATGAAGATAACTCTTTTGACAAATTTATTTATAAGAAAGATTTACCGTCAAAAGTGAGCGGGATTTTCTTTTCCGGAAGTTGTCTTAACGAACACGGAAAGGATAATTTGGGGATTGCTCTTCTGAAAAAAGGGGCTGTTTCGTTTTTGGGTTCCACCGAAATAAGTTTTTCCCCTTCCTATTTTACGGATAGGAATGACGGAGGGACAGGCAGTATTAATTATTACTTTGTGAAAAACCTTATTTCCGGAAAAACAGTGGGAGAATCCCTTTATAATAGTTTTGAATACTTTTTTAACAATTTATTGTTTGCCGATCTTGAAGATCCGGTGGAAGGATCTCTTATGGATATATACGATTACAACATATACGGAGACCCGGCTTTAAAGTGGAATATCGATAATCCCGCACCTAATGGCAAATCCGAACTGTCTCACAAAAAGTCCGATATAGGGATAAATTTTGGTAAAAGCAAAAATTTGAAAATCGTGTTAAGCGTTCCAAGAAATGAAAGTTTTTTCTTTGCATTTCCTCATAAGAATTTTTTTGTGGACTCTGTGTCTGTTAAAGGCGCGATTATTGATAACGGATTCGGCATAATTCGTTTCAATAATTCTTTGGGGGATATTGTAATAACAGGGAGGGTGCGGGGAAACACAAAGATGCGTTTTTATGTATTAACCGATTCCGATGAGATTGCGGAAAACTATTCGGAGGTTAACGGTTATGATTTTGCGGACGTAGATTTCGACGGAAAGATTGCAAATAAAGATTATGAAATCTTTTGTTCGTCATTCGGGAAAACCTATATGGATAAGGGATTTAACAAGTTTTGTGATTTGAATTTCGACCGTAAAGTCGACGGTTCAGATTTGATATTGTTTTGCGAAAAACAAAACGGGCACCCGTAATAATTTTACGGGTGCCGTATGTTTCTATTAAGCGTAAATTCCGCGCGCCTTTGTTATGTCGGCAACACGTTTTACAGCTACCATATAAGATGCAAGCCTCATAGGCACTGCATATTTTTGGCTCATTTGATAGACATCATTGAATGCATCTGTCATAACCTCTTCTAATCTGTCATTAACAATGCTTTCTTTCCAGAAATACCCTTCCCTGTCTTGAACCCATTCGAAGTAAGAGACAGTTACTCCACCTGCATTGGAAAGAATATCTGGTATTAAAATAACGCCTTTTTCGTTAAGGATTTTGTCCGCTTCTGTTGTTGTAGGCCCGTTTGCCCCTTCGATGACGATCTTTGCTTTTACATTCGGGGCGTTCTCTTCCGTAATTTGGTTTTCCAGTGCCGCCGGAATTAGGAAATCAACGTCTAATTCGAGAAGCTGTTTGTTTGTAATGGGCTCTGTTCCTTCGAGGTTTACAATGGTTCCGGTTTCTTCTACCTTTCTTAATGCGGCGTTTATATCTATGCCGTTCTTATTGTATATGCCACCGTTTACATCACTTAGCGCCACCACTTTTGCTCCTTGCAAAGCGATGAGTTTTGCCGCGACTGAACCTACGTTCCCGAATCCCTGTACTGCAACCGTTGCGTTTTTCAGGGGAATTCCGTAAACGTCACCGGCCTCTTTTGTTATAATCATAATTCCTCTGCCGGTTGCTTCCTTTCTTCCGCGCGATCCTCCCAAGAATATCGGTTTTCCCGTGACAACGCTTGTTACTGTTTTTCTCATATGCATACTGTATGTA
>JAGHAO010000001.1 GCA_021161495.1 Caldisericaceae bacterium
CCTTGACTTCTAATAGCGTTTTTCTTTTCACTTAAATCGGAAATTAAATTTTTAATATCCATCTCGCCTCCCATATTAATGTTTTAACATATCATTCAATATAGTTTTATTGTATTAAAAACAATTCAAAAGTCAACTGTAATAAAACCCTTTATTCTCGCCTGTAAGGTTTAAGTAACGCCGCAGGATACGAGGCATTTCTGGCAACAAGAATGAGAACTATGATTGTAAATAGATACGGAAGCATTAGATAAATCTGATATGGAATCTTTATCGCCGAACTTTGAAGCCTTAGTCCTAAAACATCTATTCCTCCAAAGAAAAGGGCACCTCCGAGAACTTTCCACGGCATCCAGTTTGCAAAAA
Organism: Caldisericaceae bacterium; assembly: GCA_021161495.1. Lineage (GTDB taxonomy): Bacteria > Caldisericota > Caldisericia > Caldisericales > Caldisericaceae > AUK232. The sequence continues at coordinate 367 of JAGHAO010000001.1, forward strand.
TTACAAGTGCGATTGCAACCCAGCCTCTTCCGCCTACGATATTATAAAGGAACATATTAAACTCGCACAAAGTAAAAAATGATCCGGCAACGCCCATAAGAGTGCCCGCGATAATCATTGAGATATACCTTATTTTATAAACATTAATTCCAACTGCATCCGCAGATTCCGGATTTTCGCCTACGGCACGCAACGATAAACCGAATGTCGTTTTGAATATGACATAAGAAGAAAGCGGCACAAGAAGAAATGCAATATACGTCAATGCATATTGATTAAAGAATATGGGCCCTAAAACGGGAATTTTCCAAAGCAAGGGGATTTTAAGGGTGCTGAACGCTTTAATTGAAGGCGGAACCGTAGGAGAACCGATAACCGCCCTATATGTATAATAAGCAAGCCCGGTCGCAAAAATTGTGATCCCGAGACCTGAAACATGCTGGTTCACACCCAAAGTTACCGCGAAAAATGCCATTAAAAGCCCGAATAAAAGCCCGACAACAGCAGCCATAAGCACTCCTAGCCATAGGCTTTTTGTAAAATACGTAACAAGGAATCCGGTTAACGCCCCCATTAGCATTGTTCCTTCAATACCAAGATTTAATATTCCGGCACGTTCCGCAAAAGTCTCGCCAATTGTAGCAAGAACAAGCGGAGTAGCCATCCTTATTGTCGCTGAAACAAACCATATAACAAAAGAGGAAACAGCCGCTATACTCATTTCACCCTCCTTATCCTATACTCAAAGAAAAGCAGCATCGCGAGCATTACAAGAAGCGTAATACCTTGAATTACATCGGAGATAAAAATCGGGATATGCATGTTTACACTCATTATCTGGGCGCCGTTTATAACAACCGCAAAGTAAAGGGCAGCAAGTAAAACACCTATTGTATTCAAACCTCCGAGCATCGCTATTACGATACCGCTGTAGCCGTATCCCGGAGATATGCCGCTTATAAGGTGATAGTGTACGCCACATACTTCTCCGACACCTGCAAGCCCTGCAATACCGCCACTAATTATAGAAACGATAATAATCGTTTTCACGGTATTTATTCCTAAAAAGTGCGCCGCCTTCGGATTTGCGCCAGTAGCCTTAATTTCAAATCCTAATTTTGTTTTCCTTATTAAAAAATACATAAAAAATATGGCAAGAATAGACAGAAGAATTCCGGTATGAACCCTGGAATTTGGTATTATCTTCGGAAAATTCGCATTTTTTGCTATCGGAACCGAAGAAGGATACATTGTTTTGGGATTCCTCCAGGGCCCGTTTAAGATGGCTTGTACGATATAAATCATAATAAAGTTCATAAGCAATGTGGTTACAACATCATCAACCTGCATTTTGGCCTTCAGGTATCCTGCTATAAGCGACCACAAAGCACCCGCAATAAAACCCACTGCGATTTCAAGAGGTATGTAAATTACCGCAGGAAGCGGAAGGTGCATAATACCGAGCCAAGTCGCCGCAAGTGCCCCGGCATACAATTGCCCCTCCGCACCGATATTCCAATATTTTGCTTTAAATGCTATTGCTACCGCAACACCGGTAAGTATGAGAGGTGTTGCTTTAACAAGTGTTTCTGTTATTGCAAATTTATTTCCCAATGCCCCCATAAACATATTGTAAAATGCCAAAAACGGGTTTTTCCCGATGATTGCAAGAAAGATTGCGGAAATCGCAAGCGCTATAACAACCGCAAGCAAAGGCATTAAAACCTGAAACCAAAACGGTGGTGTCTCTCTTTTTTCCAGCTTAAACTTAGGTAAGGAAATCATAATGCTACCCTCCTTTTGGCACCCGCCATCATTAAGCCCAATTCTTCTATATCCACATCTTCTTTACTTCTATCGATAATTCCCATAATCTCTCCTTCATACATTACCATAATCCTGTCACTAAGGTGAAGAATCTCGTTCAAATCCTCGGAAATAAGCATAATAGCAGCACCCTTTGTTTTAGCTTCCAGCAATTTTTGATGAATATATTCCATTGCCCCGACATCAAGCCCTCTCGTAGGTTGCGATGCAATAAGGAACTCGGGATTTTGAGAAAGCACTCTGGCAAGAATCAATTTCTGAAGATTTCCGCCCGATAAAGTTCTGGTTATTGCATAGATACTCGATGTCTTAACTCTATATTCTTTTACTAATTTTTCGGCAAATCTTTTAATTTCCGCATAGTTGATTAGCATACCTTTACTGAACGGCGGTTTATCATAAAATTCTATGACAAGATTTTCATAAACGGGTATGTCCAAAATAAGCCCAGATTCCATTCTGTCTTCCGGAATCCTTCCTATCCCCATATTAACAATTTCCTTGGGGGATTTTCCCGTAACTTCCTTATCTTTTAAATAAATGTGGCCTTCAAGCGGGTTTCTTACTCCACATATCACATCTTCCAGTTCTTTTTGCCCGTTTCCTGCAACACCCGCAACACCGAGAATTTCTCCTTTCCTTACTTCGAAATTTATTCCTTTCAAAGCAAGAATGCCTTTATCATTTAAAGCCTTGATTCCTTCAACTTTCAATACGGGAGCGCCAACGGTTCCTCCTTCTTTACGTAAAGCTTCGATTACCTCCTTTCCTACCATTAATCTGGCAAGCTCCCTTTCATTTGTTTCTTCCTTCTTTCTTTCCCCTGTTACAACACCGTTTCTAAGGATAACAATTCTGTCGCTAATCTCCATAACTTCTTCAAGCTTATGCGAAATAAACACGACACTTTTCCCTTCATTTTTAAAGATTCGGAGAGTGGCAAATAGTTCTTCGACCTCCTGGGGAGTTAAAACAGCCGTAGGCTCGTCCAAGATCAAAACATTAATATCCCTATATAAGGCTTTTATTATTTCCACTCTTTGCCTCTCACCCACGGAGAGTTGCCAGATCTTTGCGTCGGGATCGACAACGAGCTTATATTTTTTAATAATCTCCTGCAATTTTTTCCTGGCGCTTTCCAGGTCAAGTTCAAAACCCTTCGGAGAAGGTAAACCCAAAATCACATTTTCAAGAACCGTTAAAGTTCTTACCAAAGTGAAATGCTGATGCACCATACCTATGCCGAGAGCAATTGCATCCTTAGGGGAATTAATTTCAACTTTCCTACCGTTTACATAAATCTCGCCACTGTCCTTGGTGTACATACCGTAAAGAATCTTCATCAATGTAGTTTTGCCTGCACCGTTTTCACCGAGAAGAGAAACTATTTCACCTTTGTATATCACAAAATTAATATTATTGTTGGCCACATTGCCCAAGAAGGTTTTACGGATATTACGCATTTCAATAATCTTTTCCATATCCACCTCTCAATATGAATTTGGCACAGGGGAACATTCCCCTGTGCCATTTGTTTTTCAATTAGAAATTACTAATCTCCTTTCGGGGGAGCTTCATTAATAGGAACACGGAATTTGCCGGTTTTGATTTCTTCTTCTCTCTTTGAAACGAGATCCAAAACATCTTTTGGTAATTTATCCTTGAATTCATAGAAAGGTGCAAGTTTTGCACCACCTTTTGCCATCATAGACCATTCTCTCAAATCCTGCGCTTGGTACGTTCCGTTCTTTACGGACTGAATTACGTAACTCACGGTAGGCCACATATCCCAAACAGGACTCGTAATAACGATGTCAGGCGCAAGAGAATGCTGATCCTGTAAGTTGCCGAACGCATATACGTGTTTTTCTTTACAGGCATCAATTACACCGTAACGTTCGGCAAACAGTACATCAGCACCTTGCTGAATCTCGGAAAGCGCCATTTCCTTCGCCTTTTGCGGGTCAAACCAGCTTCCGATAAAGGAAACTTTGACTTTTGTTTTTGGGTTTGCTTCCTTCGCTCCGTAAATGAACGCATTGATAATTCTGTTTACTTCCGGAACAGGAACTCCTCCGACAACTCCGACAATGTTGGTCTTTGTAATCTTCCCGGCAATCAAACCGCAAAGATACGCAGGTTCCTGAATCCAATCGTCGAATACGGAAAGATTCGGTGCCGCAGGACCTTCTCCGGAACCAAACACAAACGCAATTTTGGGAAAATCTTTTGCTACCCTTCTTACCGCATCTTCGGAACCGAAAGCATCTCCGAAGATTATGTCGTACCCCTGACCCGCATACTGCCTCAAAACCTTTTCAAAGTCCGAGTATCCCACATTTTCGGACCAAACATACTTGATCCCATACTCATCTTTCGCCTTTAGCAGTGCTTTGTGTATACATCCATCCCACGGCTCCTCTATTGGCGTTGCATACACAGCTGCCACTTTAAGCACTTTCTCTTGCGGTTGTTCCTGATTATTGTTTTCAGCAGGCTTCTGCTTGGGCGCACAACCTGCAAACAGGACTGCCACCATAAATACGGCAAGCAATACAACCAAAACTTTTTTCTTCATAATACTTCCTCCTTTCCCATTATTTTATTTTAATTTTTATATTCATCTTTATCGACAAGTTTCCCGTGACTTACCACATAAAGCGGTTCATCATGATTTCTGATCGCTTCTCTCAAATTATCTTCTTTCAATACAACAAAATTCGCAGGATTACCTTCTTTAAGTTCGAAATTCTTTACATTCATTGCTTTTGCAGCATCAACCGTAACCATATCATAAAGTTTCTCCATATCTTTGCGCGTTGTCATCCAAAGGAGATGCGAGTTCAGGAAAACAACCTCGAGCATATTGTTTCTGCCATAAGGATAATATGCGTCGGAGATGTCATCCTGTCCCAAAACAACAAGCGCACCTTCCGCAAGCATTTCTTTTACCCGTGCGTGAAGCGGCCCGGTATGCGGATCACTCACAACTCCCATCTGTGCTTTTTTCAAAAGTGCAACCAATTTCTGGAAATACGGCTCGGGATAGAGCTGCATCGCCCTCGCATGGTGCGCAAGACTTCTGCCGAATCTTCCCTCTTTAATGGTTTTTACGGCAAGCATTTCCAAAGTTTTGAGAGTCGGATCACCCGCATCATCGACAAGCATCGAAATATCCTTGTCGTATTTTTCCGCAATTTCGAACATCGCATCTATATGCGCCTGCTCGTCTTCTTCCGTGTATTCAATCCACGGGATGCCTCCTACGACATCCGCTCCCATTTTTACAGCTTCTTCCACAAGTTCTTTGGCGCCCGGCTCTCTTACGACGCCGTCCTGAGGAAATGCAACAACCTGAAGTTCAACCACATCTTTGTATTCTTCTTTTGCTTGAAGCAGTGCCTTAATTCCCTCAAGCTTTGCTTTATTATCCACGTCGGCAAAGGCCCTTATATGGGTAACACCGTTTCTCGCCGCAAGATTTAATGCCTTTCGAACGTTCTTTATAATCCAAGAAGCGTCGTATCTTTCCTTAATTCTTGCAGCAAGTTCAATTGCAGTCATCGCTTTGCCCATTGACTCACCATGATAATCCTTCAAAGCATCTTCATCCATCATCTCAAGAGTGTAAACCTTGCAAAGATGAAGATGCGTGTTAACAAAAGACTCCGTAACAAGCTTTCCGGACGCATCTATTTCTTTTTCCGCTTTTCCTTCAATCTTTTCCAAAATTTTCGCCACTTTGCCGCCTTTTACGGCAATGTCAAATAATTTATCGCCCCCTTTCCTTAGTTTTGCATTTCTTACGAGAATGTCAAATTTTTCTTCCAAACTACACCTCCTTTCCGATACTTTCTTTATAATATTTCTGAGCAATCTTAGCTGCCTCTATTAACGGCAAATATCCCGTACATCTGCAAAGATGCTTATTCAAAGCTTTTTTTATCTCTTCTTCCGAGGCATCCGGATTTTTTGTAAAAAGCGCGTAAAGTTCCATAATTATTCCCGGAGTGCAAAATCCGCAATGAACTGCATCCGCATCAATAAAAGCTTTTTGAATAGGGTGAAGTTCTCCGTTTTTTGAAAGCCCTTCTATGGTTAAAATTTCCGCACCTTCAAGCCTTCTAAACAAAACCATACAACTTTTTACCGCTTCACCGTTGACCACCACAGTGCACGCACCACAGGCTCCTTGCCCGCAACCATATTTAGTTCCTGTAAGATAAAGATTGTCGCGAAGAACGTCAAGGAGAGTTTCTCCGCCTTCGAAATAAATCTCTTTTTTTTCTCCGTTTATTGTAACAGTAATGCTTTGCATATTACTCCTCCTTATCTTTGACAGTTAAGCCTTTTTCTTCAAGGACTTTTTTAACCATATCCTGTGTAACCGGAACTTCCTTGAAATCATATCCAATGGCATCATAAATTGCATTCAGAATCGCAGGTGCGACACCGATCATAGGGTGTTCGCCCAAACCTCTTGCGCCGAAAGGCCCCACCGCATCAGGGGTTTCTATAAACTTAACCGTCTGCTTTCCAGGCAGATCTTCGATACGCGGAAGTTTGTACCTAATGAGGTCGGGGTTAGCAATCTCTCCGTTCTCTTTAAAACGCACCTCTTCCATAAGAGTTTCTCCAATGCCCATAAGAACTCCTCCGAGAACCTGCGCTTCGGCTCCTTTCGGGAAAATTACTTTACCTACGTCAATCGAAGTTGCAAAATGATCTATATAAACTTTTCCCGTTCTTTTATCTATTTTTACTTTACAACCCTGGAAACCCATCGTATAACTTCCGCCGGTTCTTCCCATCCCGGTTTCCGGATCCGGCCCTTGAACCCCGGGGAGTCTGAAATAACTCGTAACATCAACAACTTCACCTATCGTGGTGCCGTCTTCCGTGACGTACCCCCTGCAAATATCTTTCACCGCAACTTTTACATCGGGGTAGGACCTGTCATAAACGTATTCTCCGTCATATTCAAGCATATCCGGATCACGTTTCAGCACGAGAGACGCATTTCTTTTGAGTGCATCGATCGCTTTATTTGCAGCACGTATAATTGCATTACCCCCTTGGAATGTAAACATCGAACCGACAGTTTGCCATTCCCAGGGAGAATACTGCGTATCTATTTCATTATAGACCTTAATCTTTTCAGGCGGCATTTTCAGGGCCTCTGCCGCAATCTGCCTTGCAACAGTCCAAAGGCCTTGCCCTACGTCACCCCCGGCCATATTCAGAGAAACAGTCCCGTCAACGTTAAACTTTATATGGCAACCTTTGGAAGCAAATGTCGCCGCTTTCGGCGCCTTGATTAACCCCGCATAACCCACTCCGTAAAGGTAATTTTCGTCTTCTTTAACTTCTACCTTGGGAGGAATTGCCTCCAAAACACTTTCCGTACATTTAAAGAGATCTCCGTCCGATTTTTTGAATTTTTCCCCGACAACATTCGTTTTTCCGTCGGTTATATAATTTTTCTTTCTTAGTTCTATGGGAGACATATCCAATTTCCTTGCAAGCATATCCATTATTCGCTCAATGGCAAATTCCGCTTCCGGATGCCCGTACGCACGAAGTGCACCCACAGGCGGAGTATTTGTATAAACCGAATACCCCTTAACGTGAGCATTAGGAAAATAATAAACACCACCGGATGTCTGAACGGCAACTATAAGTATGTTAGATCCCGTATCCGCATAAGCACCGGTTGAAAGATACAAAGTTTCTTCAAGTGCGGTTAACTTACCGTCTTTTGTTGCCCCTACTTTTACACGTGCCCTGATTCCCCTTCCTATGAATGTGCTTGTAAAATCCTCTTTTCTCGTAAGACGCAATTTTACGGGCCTACCGGGAACGAAGCTCGCAATGTATGCAACAAGCGGTTCAATTCCGGGATCCGACTTGTATCCGAAACATCCTCCGATATGCGGAATGTGAACTCTCACATCGCTGATATTCTTACCAAAGAACTCGGCAACCTGTTCTCTCACGGCAAAAGGACCGACATTCGCCGTCCAGATTTCCACAGTTCCGTCAAGATGATGAAGCGCAATTGTCGCATGCGGTTCTATCGCAACAGAAGACATATGGTGGAAATTAAACTCATCTTCCACGACAACGTCGGCTTCCTTAAAACCCTTTTTCACATCCCCTTTCTTGATTTCATACGTAATTGCTATGTTCGTACCCGGAGTGGGCTTATAAAGCGGCGTAACGTAAAAATATTTTTCACTGTGTTCATGTATCAAAACAGCGTCTTTCTTCATTGCGTCAAGCGCGTCCGTATAAACAGGCAGGGGTTCGTATTCAACTTTGATTTTGCTTAACGCGGCACGCGCATGCCTCTCCGTGTCCGCAATGACAGCAGCAACAGGTTCACCGATGTACCTTACCTTATCAACCGCCATGGGAAGCCTGTCGTGAAGGCAATCCCCGAACGGGTGCTTAATGTTCTTGCCGGTTACAACTTTCACAACACCCGGCATCTTTTCCGCTTCGGAAGTGTCAATTGATAAAATTTTTGCGTGAGCGTACTTAGGGTACAAAATTTTTGCGTAAAGCATTCCCGGGAGTCTGATGTCGTCGACAAAAATAGCTTTTCCCGTAATTCTTTCAACAGCACTCGGCCTTTTCGCATCCTTACCGATGTATTTATACTCCATAACTACCTCCTTAATATATATAAATACAAATATACTTCCCCATTTGTGCTTTAACCCCCTAGTCCCCCATCAAAGATCACAGAATTTATTTTTTTAGATAAAGTATAGGCATAAAATCAAAGTTGTCAAGAGTTTACACTTCAAAAATCAATTATAGTGCCATTTCTAACTTTTATAACATCGGAACCGGTTTTTATAATGAGGTTTCCTTCCCCGTTCACACCCAAAGCGGTTCCGCTTATAATTTCTTCTCTTACCTTAACCCTAACACGTTTATTCAGAAAAATAAGATGATTGTTGTATTCGCAGACAAACGGGGAAAATCCGGAAGATACGTATTCGGAAAACATCTCCTCTTGCGTTTTAAGAATTTTATTCAGAAGTTCCGTTTTGCCGATTTTAATATTACCTTTCAACGTAGTTGCAATACCGGTTAAGACATTCGGAACTTCATTTTCCACGTTTATACCGATCCCGGCAAAAACTGTTTTTCCCGATATTTTCGTGAGTATACCGGCTAATTTTTTTCCGTTCAAATAAATATCATTAGGCCATTTTACACGGACATTAGCAAAACACAGCGACTCCAAAACTCTTATTATGGGTAGAGACAAAAATAGAGAAAGTGCTTCACTGTTTTCCGCATAGAACACCTCGGTAAACCAGAGCCCTCCCGAAGGGGATTCCCACCTCCTTCCGTACTGTCCATAACCTCCCGTCTGAATTTCGGAAACAACAACAAACGGAGGATAGACTATACCGGCAATCTTCTTCGCAAATTCCATCGTGGAATCCGTTTCCTTCAAAAAAATTCTTGTTTCGAACATAGAAACAGTATAATCAATTCGGATTTTGAATAAACAACGTTTTAGATTATTATATTATTATGATTAAGGTTGCACTGATAATCGCAAGTGATACGAGAAGTAGGGGCGAAAACAAAGACGAAACAATCCCCGCGCTGAAAGAATATATTAAAAAGCAGGGGTGGAGTTTTCTCGGAGCAAGTATTGTCCCGGACGAAAAAGACGCCCTGAAGGAAAAAATGATATTCTATTCGGATACGGAGAAGGCGGATTTAATCCTCACAAGCGGAGGAACCGGGTTCGCAAAAAGAGATGTGACACCGGAGGCAACAAAAGAAGTAATTGAAAAAGAAACCCCCGGTTTTCCCGAAGCAATGAGAATGAAAACTTACGATATAACTCCACTTTCGATTTTATCGCGCGCCACTGCCGGAATAAGGGGAAATACATTGATAATAAATCTACCGGGGAATCCCAAAGGGGCAACGGAATGCCTCGACGTAATAAAAGAAGCAATTCCTCATGGAATAGAAATAATACAAGGGAGGTTAGGAACAGATGGAAGAACAGCTGAGAAACTTAAACAAAATAGAAGGAGTTAAAGGAAGCGCAATAGTAAGCAACGAAGGGCTTATGGTTTTGTCTTTGCTTCCGTCCGATGTGGATCCGGATGCCGTGGCCGGAATGGCGGCAAGCAACTTCAGAAACAGTTCAACCGTTGCAAAAGTTTTGAACGCAGGCAAAACAAGAAAGGTAATAATAGAAACCGACACCGATTTTATCATATTTTCTACGATAGGGAACGGTTTCCTCGCCGTAATCTCCGATAAAAACGTTAACTTGGGATTGCTCAAAATAAGAATTGAAAAAGCGGTCAGGGAAATAAAGGCAAAAATCTTGGAAGGCTAAACGTAAACGTCTTTTCCCGTGAGTCTTTCGAACGATAAATGTGCCGCACCTATGGCACCCGCATCGTTTTTCAGTATGCTCTCCGTAATTCGGACGCTCGGAAGAAACGATTTCAACGCATACTCAGGCAACAATTCACGGACTTTCTCCACAATTAAGCCGGACTCGGTAACACCTCCCCCAAATACGACAAATTCCGGATTAAAAATATTAATCAAATTGCCCGTTGTCATCGCAAGATACTTCACTGCGTTTTCAAACGCTTTAACGGCAAGAGGATCTCCTCTTTTTGCAAAGTAAGCAATGCGCCTTGCGTCTATTTTATCGATTTCCGTTTTTGCACCGCGTCGTTTTCTGTTTAGGACAAATCTTTCTATTCCTTTTCCGGAAGATTCCGTTTCAAGGCAGCCTCTTTTACCGCAATTACATTTAAGGCCGTTCAGCCTCACCGTAATATGCCCGAACTCGCCTGCAAACCCGTCTTTCCCCACATACAACTTTTCCGAGAGTAAAATTGCGCCGCCTACTCCCGTTCCGACGGCAACAAACAAAGCGTTTTTAACATTTTTCAACACGCCCGCCCTGCTTTCTCCGAACAGTGCGACATTTACATCGTTATCTATAAAAACAGGGACGCCAAGGGTATCGGAAAGCAAAGAAGAAAGCGGAACATCGGAAAGACCTCCGAGATTAGTGAGAAATACGGCGACACCTTTCCACGGGTTCACCATCCCGGCAATACCTATCCCTACGGCACGGATACGAGAAATCATACTTGCTTCGGAAAACCCCTTACGAACAACAGAAACTATGTCATCGGATTTTTCTATTTTCCCCGTAGGAAAAGAAAAAATTTTAAGCAGCCTCAGTTCTTTGTCCGTTACCGCAAACTTAACCTTTGTCCCGCCAAAATCAACACCCAAATACCCTCCTTCCATATAAAGAGTATACGAACATTTCCGGTTTCGGCAAATATTGACTTATGCATTTTTATTACTATAATAATGACCATAGAAATGCATAAGGAGGCAAAGATGCTCGAAGTAGTCAACGCAACGGAAGGAAAGAAAGAATTCTTGCAACTGATAGAGCGGTGCAAGGAAAATCCGTTTCTCATAACAAAAAACGGAAAACCTGTTGCCGTGTTGATGGATGCCGAAACTTACGAGAAAATAATGGAGACCCTGAAATTTTATATGTATCCGGAAATTAAAAATAAAATCAATGAATGAAAAACTTTTACTGATGAACGGAGCCGAAATAAAATTCACTTCAATCGGAATTACTTACTCCGATAATGGCAAATTGATTTTAATAAAATTCAAAGATCCCGGGGCCGAAATGTTCGTTTCTCTTGTTCTTCTGGCCGCAAATGAAGAAAGGTTATCTCGCGCTCTGAAATTATACAGAAAGTTCAAATCCGTTAGCGAGATAAAAGAAACCATTATTGTGGGCAATCGATTGTCCGATAAAAACATCCTGAGGGCGTACAACGATATAAAATTCGTAATAAACCCGAAGCCGGAATCGCCCATAATTACCTCCCTGAAATATGCAATTTCATCCGTAAGCAATTTTTCAAAGTATATAATCGTCTGCCCCGTAAGTAAAAGAACTCTTGAAAGCGAAGGCCTTTCAAAATTTATTGAAAAAACAATAAATAAGAATTTGAAATTCAGCGTTCCGTTGATAAACAAAAAAAGACTTCATCCCATAATGATAAGAAGATCCGAATTTGAAAAAATCAGAAGAAATAGAAAAGAACAGGGCCTGAAATATCTTTCAAAAAAACTCTTTACGGAGGTTGAAATAGGATAATGAAAAAAATTTTAATTGTGTCCTTATTAATTGCATTATTACTTCTTTCCGGGTGCAATAAACAGGGAACTTCGTTAAACTTTGCCGTAGAAATGAACGATCACGCAGCAGCGGCATATATCGCAAAATATAACGGAGATTTTGTAAAATACGGAATTAAAGTGAGTTCATTCAATCAATATGCAACCGGAATGGCATTATCTGCGGCATTGACCAGAGGTGATATCAACGTAGGGTATGTCTGCGTGGTTCCGGCAATACTTGCATACGCAAGGGGTGTTCCGATTAAAATCGTAACCCTTACCCATAAATACGGATACGAACTCGTCACGGCAAAAAGCATAAACAGCGTAAAAGAATTGGACGGTAAACTCGTTGCATGTCCGGGAGAAGGAAGTTCCGCAAATTTAATAATGAAAATAACGGAAGAAAAATTCAACGTGAAATTTAACATCCTGCGAACAAAGCCTCTAATGGAAATTAGTGCGATGGAAAAAGGCTCCGTAAAGGCGGCGTTTATCCCGGAACATTATGCCTCGATACTCGTATCCAAAGGATTCAAAATCCTGCTCAAATCTCAGGATGTAGTCCCGGATATGCCCGGAAGTTGCATTGTGGTAAAAGATGATCTTCTGAATAAAGAACCCGAAGCGATTAAAAATCTGATTCGCCTGACAAAAAAAGAAACGAAATTCATAAACGAAAACAGGGAAGATGCGGCAAAAATCGTTGCAAAATATTTGAATTGTTCGCCGGATATTATCGAATATTCTATGAGCAACCTAAAATACACCGATAAAATAGAAGAAGAAAGAATTCAGTACTTAATAGACAAACTTGCCGAATTAGGGTACGTGAGGAAATTCAACGCAAAGGATATATTATGGAACGGAAAATAAAAACTTTGATTCCCGTATTTTTGTTCTTTGCCGTATGGGAAACGGTCGCACGCCTTCCTTCCGTTCCGCATTATCTGTTTCCCCCCTTCAGCAAAGTAATAATAAAACTGCTTGAAGAAATCGCAAAAGGAGATCTCGTAAAAAATACTTTTATAACTCTTTACAGAGTGGGAATAGGCTTTTTTGCAGGTACAATCACGGGAATCGTTTTGGGGCTTGCTTCCGGGATAAGCGAAAAACTCAATGAAACAATATCGCCTATTGTGGCGCTTCTTTATCCGATTCCGTCAATCGGTTGGATTCCCGTACTTATGGTATGGTTCGGAATATCCGATGCGGTTCCGATCATTGCTATTTTTATTTGCTCTTTCTTTCCCATATATATGAATGCCGTTAGAGGCGTAAAAAGTGTGGACTCCAACGTAATAAATGCGGCAAGGACAATGGGAGCAAACAAACTTACCCTTATTAAAAACGTAATTCTTCCTCTTTCGATGCCCAACATATTTACGGGACTGAAGATCGAAAGCGGGATGTCACTCAGGACAGGCGTAGTTGCGGAAATGCTCGCAATCCCGTCCGGGCTCGGGTATATGTTAATGAAAGGAGAGTCTTTAATAGATGTAAAACTTATGTTCGCTGTGCTTCTATCCATTGCGTTAATATCGGTAATAATTGATTTCGGTGTCAAATTTCTCGAAAAGAAGGTGCTTATATGGCAGAATTCGGCCTCGAAGTGACTTCTCTCTATGCAGGGATACTGAAAAATATAAATTTATCTCTTAAAAAAGGGGAAATAGGCGTGGTCTTCGGCCCCAACGGAGCCGGTAAAACAACTCTTCTCAATGCAATAAGCGGAATCTTAACACCGAAAAACGGAAGAGTGCGGATTAACGGCAAGGACGTAACGGATATTCCTCCCGAACACAGGAATGTAGCATATATATTTCAAAATCTTGCTTTGTTCCCGCATTTAACCGTATTCGAAAATATAGCATTTCCTTTGAAAGTAAAAAAAGAAAAGAACATAAAAGAAAAAGTCGAATTTATTCTAAAGAAATTGGAAATATCCGAACTTGAAAACAGATTCCCGGGAAAATTGAGCGGAGGAGAAAAGCAGAGAGTTGCAATAGCCAGAGCCCTTGTCTCCAATCCGGATATTCTTCTTATGGATGAACCGTTCTCAAGCCTTGATTTTGAAATGAGAAAATTTATAAGACAAGAATTCGTCGGCATCATCAAGAATTACAGAATCACAACTTTGTTTGTAACACACGACCCGTATGAAGCGGAAGAAACTGCCGATATTGTTTTTACAATTAAAAACGGAAAAATCGGAAACAATCAAAATTTCGAAATAAACCGGCTAAAAATAAGCAGAATAAAACCGCTGAACAACGGAATGGCAATTGCGGATTTCGAAACATTCAGCCTCATTGTGCCGGTCTGCAACCCGAATCCGAACAAAAATTATATTGCCGAATTTTCTGCGGACAGCATATACGTATCTTCGTTTAAGCCACCCGTACCGACTCTCAACACAATAAAAGGAAAAATTGTTTCACACAGGAAAAACGGAGAGAGAATCATTCTGAAACTCCTAACGGGAAATCGAATAATCACAGGAAACATACCATTATATATGTGGAACGAAATAAAAGGAAAAGACGTATTTATTATTGTAAAATACAGAGGAATTAAAGTTAAGGAGGAAACAAAATGAGCAAAACGTATGACGAATTAAA
>JAGHAO010000192.1 GCA_021161495.1 Caldisericaceae bacterium
AGTTCTGATATTTTTCCGCCAATATGTATTAACTTTCTTTTAACGGACAATTCTTTGACAATTTGCCCATAATACTCTACATTTGCGGTGTTAGGGACTGCCTCTGCTAACCGAGAGAGATAAGTAATGCCCCCTACTGATTTGAGATTATCTTTTAGTTTGTTCGCTACCGAAACAATGTCGGGAGGCACGCCCTCTCCGACTAAATCCTTAATTGCATTGAATATGAGGGCGTGCTCTTCCATATAGAAATCCGAAAACGAAAGGAGAGATGTTGCTTTGCGGGAGGCTTCCTTGTCTATCAAACAAGAACCGATAACTGACTGTTCTGCCTCTAAACTATAAGGCGGAATTCTTAAGTTTTCGTTCAATGTAGTCCTCCAAATCTTCTATAACAACATCAGCATCCGGGTTGTCGTTATCGAATATTTTAACTATTCGCATAACGTCAAGAACTCTTCGCAAAGTGTAGATAATATTTTCTTCCGGTAACGGATAATTAGGATGTTTCATTTTTCAGTTCTTTTATTTTTTTATCTATCTGGTTTAATTCCTCTTCCGTGAATCCTTCTTCCCTCAGCCACTTGCGGCTTCTTTCATTTAATTTATTGCCAAAGACTTCCACCACATAACCGTGTTTGCCGACAATAATTTGAAATAAGTTCCCGTGAACATTTTCAACCTTCATTGTTATCCTTCCCTTAATATTTCTTGTGCTTCTTTATAGGTCAGTAGATGTAAATAAGGTTTGCCATATTTTGTGTGAACGATTGCTCTTGCAACTTCAAGGCTCTTATATTTAGCAACGATTTGTTTTCTCTGCTCAGGAAGACAAAGAAGTTCCCATTTGCCTGTGGTCAGGTATCTTTGTATTTGCCAAGCGGTTGCGATTGCTTCTGGAAGTTCCACGTTTCCGAGATTACAGATAGAAGAAAAGACGCTTTCAAAGATGATATATGACTGTTTTTGGGATTCGGATAAATCTTTTCCTGTTGAATTTTCTTTTTTTGGTTTTTCTGGTGTTTCCTCTTTTGGTGTTTTTTCTATGTGGTCGATTGTAAAGTCGTATGTCTTAAATTTCTCCTTATACTTTCCCATCTCTCCTACAATAGTATCTCCAGGTTGTATCTCTCTATCGAATAGAACAATTGGATAATCTTTTTCTCCGTCTGTCAAAGTCACTTTATAGTAAAACCCGCCCTTCGAAGTCTTCTTCTTTTCGCTGACTGCTTTTACTTTATACTTCATTCCAGCCTCCTATATTTTGAGCGTAATTTCTCCGTGCCAATTCTCCCGGAGTTTTTTATTTATGTCTCTTAACCTTTCCCCGCAATGAGCAAGTTCGATCCAAACTTCCGCCATTTCTTTGGGATCTAAAATGGTTCCCGGTTCCAACACTCTTAATGTGTTCTTTTCGGGACGAATGATTAAATGTCCGTTTGCTAAATAGCAATGTGGATGTCCTTTTAGGTATTTGGCAGGTAGATCTTGAAGTCTCAATGCTGAAATTGAGGTAATTTTATACATCCTTTTTCCTTCGTAGACAATTTTTTTTGCTTTTATTTTAATCATTGTTTGCCTCCTTATTGTCGATATATTTTTCGATATAGTTATATCCATTCTGTATTTGTTCTTCCGCTAAATCTAATAGTTGCCACATTCTCATTTTCTTGGCATTTTCGATGTTTATTACACCATTTTCGATGGCCTCTAATGCCTCATAGACGTCTTCAAATTTATCCATCATTTACCTCCTTTCGTAATCACTACTTGCTTTATAAATCTGCCCAGCCCTTTATGGGCTTTGCCAACGGCTATACCGTATCCCATTTTTGTTGCGTGGTTGATTAAAACTTTCGCAATCTCCTCAACCTCGTGCTCGTCACCTTGAATTTTTATTTTCATTTTAGCCTCCTTTCAATATCGCTTATTCTATTTTCAACTTCTATCAAATTATCCTTGTTATGATTTGTCCTTGCCATCATCATTTCTTCGTTTTCCTTTACCATTTCTGTTAAATCAGCGACCATTTTCTCTAATTCCTCAATCCGCTTTTTTATCTCTTCACTCGTCATTTTTCGCCTCCTTCCTGTGCGTTGAAAAATCTTCTTCCCTCTTGAATTTCCTCAATGACCTCTATGGGAGCGTTTGTAATGACCTTATTGATGTCATAATAAATGAAAACTTTATACCCTCTCTTGTCGAGTTCCTTTACGACTTTTTTGACTTCCTTGAAGTCCTTGCAATAAATATCCATCTTTGCCTCCTTATTGTATTTCAATCCCGTATTTCTCTGCAGTATCGAGAAATGCTTCGATATTGGGGAATTTTTGGTGAGCGATTAAAAAGAAAAGTCCATCTCTTACACCCAAAATGTCACCTTCTGATGTGATAAGAATAACATCGTAACGTTTTCTCATCCACCGAGCAATCCATACATTAAAATTTCCCTTCCAACTGTGTGTCTTTTTCCACGCTTCGTAATGTGCGAAGTCTTTTGTCCCGAAAAATCTTGGGGAGATAACTACAGATACGACTTCCCCTTTTTCAATTCTTTTTCTAATTTTATCTCTATTCACCTCTTTCCTCCTTAAAATAATAAATTAAGACGGAATATCTCCGTCTTTGTCAACAAATTTCTCGCTTGTCTCATAATCTCGCCCTTCGTCCCGATAAACACGTGTCGCCCTTTTCGACCGATTTCGAGGTATATCCTCCCGTCTGACAGCGTCCAAGTTTTGATATACATACTTTCCTCCTTCCGCAAGGCGTTAGACTTTAAAGGGTAATCCCTACCTGCTAATATTGTTATAGCAAAAAATTTTATCCTTGTCAAGAGTTTTTTCTTGAACGCAAATAATTTCTTATGAAATCTTCGATTTTAGTAGGCAATTCCTCGTCTTCGAATTTATTTCCTATCAGTTCCTGTGTGGCGTGTGCGAACTCGTGCCATAAAGTTTCATAGAATTCTCCAGTCATCTTCACGATTATGGTTGAGTTTTTACCTTCTTTAATCGTAATTCCGAAGTCCTCATCATTGAGTTCTTTTGACTGCTTTATGATATGAACTCGGATTGTAAAAGATAACTGCGTTCTCATATCCTAAGCGTGGCAACCAAACCAAACTTCCCCGTTTTTTACTTTAAATTTTTCTACACAACACCAAGCAAATGGTGTATTCTCTTCAAGGAAGGGGATATATCCTTTTTCTTCTTTTAACACTTCGTTTGGTATAAATGCAACCCAATCCACATCATCACTATACAATTTTTTATACTTTTCAGGTGCTTTTTCATACCGCCATATTTTAATCATCATTTATAAAAATCCCTCACTTCTTCTAATGAAAAACCTATTCTCATTTCTTTTTTATCCAAATTTAAGAAAACAACAGGCAACCTGTCAGGATGTGTTTTCGGTGCATAGGATTTTTTATCCGCATAACGGTCCGTGAGTTTGAACGTTCCGCTTCTTACTAATACGCGAGGTTTATTTTGAAATTCCTCAATTGAAATTGCGGAGATATGATTGTGTGCGACTACGACAATATCCTTATTCGCATCCACGAAGCGTAAATATTGCCTGCAAGTATGCAAAGGATTATATGAGGAGTTGAAACGAAAACGGTGCCGCATATGAACCTCATATGCAAACCCATTTGCCTGTATTGTAATGTCCCCCCCTCTTCCCAAGTATGCCCCGTTTAATGTTTCGGCAAAATCCC